>JAIRVC010000092.1 GCA_031254095.1 Acidobacteriota bacterium | reverse complement strand
CACCGTGTTTCTTGACACGGCAATATTATTTGCTTTAAGAACATTTGTTATGTTGTTCGCGGAAACATGACTGCCAATTGAGTTCAGCAAAAATTTCAAAACCCGCTCAAAGTGATTATGTTTGTGCCACTTGTGCCGGAACATGATGTCTTTTTCAATTATACTTTCGAGAATGTCCTTAATGTATTGAGTATGCAGAATTTCCGGCGAGTCTATAATTCCGGGCATCTTTTAGACGAAATCGTAGATATTTTGACGATATCGTCTAAAATTTGGTTTAAATCCAGGGCGGCGTAGGGCATTCCAAAGCAATTTCCTGCCAGTCCAACCAACCGCCAAGCTCACATTGCGGGTTTTGCGTGATATAGTTTTGTATATGCCTGTAATTTCAGAATTTTACCAAACCCGCGCTCGGCGTTTTGCGGAAGAAGAAAAAAATTGTGAGCGGCAAAGCAACCGGTACGCATGGCTGCGGCTGCTGATCATGGTTTCGGCCATCACGTCCGGAATAGTTCTTTATCCGCTATCCGCGCGACTCGGCATCGCGGTTGTTCTTTTGCTGCTGGCCGTTTTTGCCGTGTGCCTGAAAAAACACGCGGCCTGCATTGAACGGCAGCGGCAGAACGAACGCCTGAAAATCATCAACCAGCATGAGCTTGACTGTCTTGAAGGCGATTTTTCCGGATACGCGCCGGGCAGCCGGTACATAAACGCGAAGCATTATTATACGTCCGATCTGGATATTTTCGGCGAACACTCGCTGTTCCGCTGGCTGAACCGAACCACCAGCCCGTCTGGAAACGATATGCTGGCCGAATGGCTTAGCCGGCGGGCTTTGACGACGGAAATAGAAGCCCGCCAGCAAGCCGTAATTGAACTGGCCGGTATGACGGATCTGCGACAGGAAATGCAGGCCATCGGACTGAAACATAAGGACGTAAGCGGGGAACTACCGGAATTTATCGAATGGCTGAACGGCGATGCCGTCCTCCTTGGCAATCGCAAGCTGCTGCGCGCGATGCGGCTTCTGCCGTGGGCGACGCTCGCGGCCATTATCGCGTCTTTCATCGGGTGGCTGCCTTCATTGACCGCGTGGCTGCTCACGGCTGTACATTTTGCCATCTATGGATTGACGAATAGAAAAGTTAATTTCCTTCACCATCAGGTATCCCGCAAGGTGCAATTTATCAGCACTTATTCCGAATTAATCGGCCTTTTAACCGGCGCTGAATTCAGTTCGCGTTACCTTGCCGCGCTTCGCGGCTGTTTCATTGAAACCGGCGCGCTGCGGCAGATAAGCGCATTACGGAACCGCATAAAAAAGCTGGATTATCGCCTGAATATGATATGCGTCCCGCTGAATATACTGTTTTTCTTTGATTATAAGCATCTGGTGTGGCTTGAGCGCTGGCGCGGCGGGGCTGGGCGGGAACTGCCGCGGTGGTTTGAAGCGCTGGCAAAAATAGAAGCTTTGTCGAGTTTTGCTAACGCGGTGCAAAATAATCCACGGTGGACGATGCCCCGTATCGTGGATGAATATTTCACGCTCGAAGCGGAAAATATGGGACATCCGCTGATTTTGGAGCGGGAAAGGGTCTGCAACGATTTTTCGTTAAACGGCGCGGGGCAAATAGCCGTTGTTACCGGATCGAACATGTCTGGCAAAAGCACTTTCGAGCGCGGCATCGGAGTTAACATGGCGCTGGCGCTGGCTGGAGCGCCGGTCTGCGCAAGCGCTTTTGCCGTCACTAACTGCCGGTTGTACACCTACATGCGCATTGCCGACAGTCTTGAAGAACACGCTTCTTCGTTTTATGCCGAACTTAAACGTCTCAAAAAATTGATAGACATTGTAAAAGACGGCGAAAAGGTATTCTTCCTTCTGGACGAAGTGCTGCGCGGCACCAATTCGCGCGACCGGCAAACCGGTTCGGTGGCGTTAATCAGGCAGCTTGCCGGACAGCGGGTATCGGGAATCATTGCCACACACGATCTTGCCCTGGGCGAGCTGGAGCGGGATCTGCCTGATAATGTACGCAATTCGCATTTCGACGTCCGGATCAATGGCGAAGACATGTCTTTCGACTACAAACTGCATCGGGGAATCTGCACAAGCATGAACGCTTCGATGCTAATGAAAAAAATTGGCATTGAAATAGGCGATTGCTAATTCGTGTCCGTTTGTGATTCAAAATCTGGTCGTCCCACGACGAAACCCTATGAAATATCCGGGTTAATGCTATCATTGTTTATTTACAAGCGAATTCCGTAGTCTTACCCGTCCGCCGGACGGTTCAACCAACGGTTCACTGTGAGGGACGCATGATAAGCATTTTTTGCGAGAAGGACAGGGCTAAATTTTTTAAGCGGCTGGAGTCCCGGAAAAATCTGGCTACGGGTGAAATTGCGGCATCGGCGCGCGAGATCGTGGAGGCCGTGCGCAAGGAAGGCGACCGCGCGCTTTTACGATTCACGGAAAAATTTGACAATGTGCGCCTGACGGCAAAGCGCCTGCGTGTGACGCCCGAAGAATTGCGCGCGGCGGCGCAGAAAGTCGATCCTTCGCTGCTGAAAGACATGAAAAAAGCGATTGCCAACGCCAATGCCTATCATCGGCATCAGACGCAAAAATCATGGGAAATCAAAAGGCGGGGCGCGGTTCTGGCGCAGCGCGTGCTGCCGCTTGACAGCGCGGGCGTTTATATTCCCGGCGGAAGCGCCGCTTATCCTTCGTCGGTGTGGATGAACGTTGTGCCCGCGAAAATCGCCGGTGTAAAACGCATCGTCGCGGTAACGCCGCCGTCAACGTTTGAACAGCATCCGATCATCGCGGCGGCTCTTTCCGAACTCGGCGTCACGGAAGTCTATCGCGTCGGCGGCGCGCAGGCCGTGGCGGCGCTCGCTTACGGCACCGCTTCGATTCCGCGCGTCGATAAAATCGTCGGCCCCGGCAACGCCTATGTAACCGCCGCAAAACGCGAGGTTTTCGGAGAGGTCGATATAGACATGATCGCCGGGCCCAGCGAGATCGTGATTCTCGCGACTTCTAAATCCAATCCGCGCTTTGCCGCGGCCGACATGCTGTCGCAGGCGGAACACGACATTTACGCCTGCGCGGTCTGCTTCACCGATTCGATGCCGCACGCCCATCTAATACGCGAGGAACTTGAAGCGCAGCTCGCCGTGCTGCCGCGAAAGGAAATGGCAAAGAAATCGCTCGATAATTACGGCGCGATCGTGGTGCTGGACAATTACGCCGGTTATGTGGACTGGGTTAATGAAATCGCGCCGGAGCACCTTGAAATATATTCAAGCATTCCGCAGTCCATAATCGGCAAGGTGCGCCACGCCGGGGCGATTTTTTACGGCGATTACACGCCGGAAGCTGTTGGCGATTATTTTGCGGGGAGCAACCATGTGTTGCCGACAACCGGAACGGCGCGCTTTTTCTCGCCGCTGGGTGTTTACCATTTCCAGCGCAAATCAAGCATCATCCGGTATTCAAAAGAAGAACTCGTCCGCACATGGAAATCCATCGACGCTCTGGCGCGCGAGGAAGGCCTCGACGCGCACGCGCGTTCAGTAACCATAAGAATCGGTGATTAGACCGGAGATGAGCGCCGTGGACAGAAATTCCCCAATAGACGGGATAAAAAAACAGGTTTTGAACGTGCCGGCCTATACGCTTCACGTATACGAAGCGGACGTCAAGCTGAACCAGAACGAAAATCCTTTTGATTTTCCCGCGGATCTAAAAGAGGAGGTTTTCCGGCGTTTCAGAAAATATCAATGGTCGCGTTATCCGGATTTTGTTCCCGATTCGCTTCGCCAGGCGCTCGCGAAATTTACGGGATGGCCTCACGACGGCATTCTCGTCGGCAACGGCTCCAATGAACTGCTCCAGTCCGTATTAATGACGCTTGTGGACGGCGGATCGACGGTCGCCATTCCGTTGCCGACGTTTACCGTTTACAAGCTGCTCGCCACGGTTCTTGGAGCGAATATCGTGGATATTCCGCTTGACGCGGACATGAGCTACAACGTTGACGCGATCCTTGCGAAAGCCCTTGAATCGCGCGCGGAAATCATCGTCATCAACAATCCCAACAACCCGACCGGATCGGCGATAAACGAGGCCGGCCTCAGGCGAATTCTGACGGAGTATCCGGGATTTGTGCTGCTGGATGAGGCGTACTACGAATTCGGCGGATATACGGGATTTGACCTGTTAAAAGATTTTCCACGGCTTCTGATTACACGGACTTTTTCAAAAGCGATGGGCATGGCGAGTCTGCGGCTCGGCTATTTGATGGCGCACCCGCTTCTCGTCGAACAGGTCTCAAAAGCCAAGCTTCCTTACAACGTCAACCAGTTCAGTTTGAT
>JAIRVC010000067.1 GCA_031254095.1 Acidobacteriota bacterium | reverse complement strand
CCTCCGAAAACCCCAAACTCTGCGTTACGCTCCTTCGGCAAAATACTCATTTACCTATATGTAAACTCCGCTTTTGCCTCAGTCGCAAGCCTTGATTTTGGGGTTTTCGGAGGTTGCCTGTATTAAACCAACGATTCCCTAAAAATTAATTTAAATTATCCAAATGAAACTCTCTGAAGCTTTTCAAGAAGCGATTGCCTGCTTATGCCGAGGACGCGGGCGACGTGCGATTTATTCCCGTCATGCCGAATCATGGCGTCCCGGATCATTTCATCCTCAAGCTCCTTTATCGCGGTTTTAAGATCCCCGGCGGCATTGCGCGTCGAATCGTTCCGCGGGCCGATGTTCCTGATATTGTCTGAAAGCAGTTCCGCTCCGATTGTCTCGGCGTTTTCCGTAAGCAGCACCAGCCTTTCGATTTCATTTTGCAGTTCGCGGACATTGCCGGGCCATGAATAGTCGTAAAGCTTTCGGAGCGTCGCGTCGCCAAAACGCCCCGCTTCACGATTCAGCTTACGCGAAAAATGCCGCAGGAAAAACTCGGCGAGCGGCCTTATGTCGTCGCGCCGTTCGCGCAGCGGAGGAATGGTCACGGAAAATACGTTTATCCTGAAGAACAGATCCTGTCGAAAATTACCGGCGGCAACCTCGGCGCGCAGGTCGCGGTTTGTCGAAGCGATAATGCGGACATCCACTTTTTTCGGCTGATGATAGCCAACCGGCATGATTTCGCTTTCCTGTATCACCCGCAGCAGCTTCACCTGCAATTCCTGCGGCGCTTCCCCGATTTCGTCGAGAAAAATCGTTCCGCCGTGCGCCATTTCAAAATAACCCTTTTTTTCCGCCGTAGCCCCGGTAAACGCGCCGCGGGCATGTCCGAAAAATTCGCTTTCAACAAGATCGCGCGGAATCGCGCCGCAGTTGACGGGAATAAAAATCTGATCGCGGCGGGCGCTTTCGGCGTGAATAAAACGGGCGACCATTTCCTTGCCGGTTCCGGTCTCGCCCTGGACGAGCACCGTCGTTTCAGTGCCGACCACTCGGCGCAGAAGGCGCAAAATATCATCCATCTCCCTGCTGCCGTAAATGATATCGCGCGGAAAAACCTCCATTTCCCGCCGGAGAAAAGCATTTTCCGTTCGCAGCCGTTCGTTAGCGGCGCGAAGTTCGGCGGACAGCCGTTCGTTTTCGCGCGCCAGTTCCCTTTTTTCCAGCGCGTCCCGAACCACGAGGCGCAGATCTTCCGGCGACCACGGCTTTGTAATGTATTTATTGACTTTGCCGGTGTTTATCGCGTCTATAAGATCGCCGATCTCCGCAAAGCCGGTCAGCACTATACCGACAATGCCGGGCTTCGTTTCACGCACCCGCCCGAGCAGTTCAAGGCCGGTCATACCCGGCATTCTCTGGTCGGTGACTATGGCGTCTATATCGGCCGTTTCCAGAATCCCCAGCGCATCCCCGCATGATTGCGCCGTATGCGTGACATACCCGTTCATAAACGTGCGGCGCAGTTTTTGCAGATTGGGCTGCTCGTCGTCCACAAATAAAAGTTCGTATTTTCTTTCCGTCATTCCGTTTTCTCCAAATCTATCGGCAAACGCACTGAAAACAACGTTCCTTTGCCGGGAATGCTCCATACGCGAATTTCGCCGTGATGCTGTTCTATGACGCCGTAACTTATGCTCAACCCCAGCCCTGTTCCCTGTCCCACCGGTTTTGTGGTGAAAAACGGCTCAAAAAGCCGCTTGAGATTTTCCTTGGGGATGCCGACGCCGCTGTCCTCTATCTCAATTTCGACCGACCCGTCGCGCGCGCGCGTCCGTATCCAGACGCCTCCCTTTTCAGAGACGGCGTAAAAAGCGTTTGACAGCAGATTCATGAACACCTGGTTGAGTTTTCCGGCATAGCCGCGAATCTTTGGAATGTCGCCGTAATCCCTGTGAACTTCGACGCGGTCTTTGTACTGGTTCCGCAATAAATTAAGCGACATGTCGATCAGGACATGCACGTCTATTTCAGTGGCGGCAGCCGCGTCCATCCGGGAAAAAATCCTCAAATCGCTTACAATGGCGTTTATACGTTCCGTTCCTTCGGTCAAATCATCAATCAGCGTCCTGATATCTTCCCTGATAAAATCGTACTGAATCGTTTCCTTTGCCTCGTTTATTTTGCGCCTGTCGTCCTCGGAAATGCTTGGAAGCCCCTCAAGCTTTTCCACCAGTTCCTGCGTTCTCAGCGTGTACTCCCGCAAAAAATCGGTATTTCCGTAAATAAAATTCAAAGGATTTTTGATTTCATGGGCGATGCCCGCGACAAGCTGTCCGAGCGAGGCCATCTTTTCCGTCTGCACAAGCTGCTCCTGGGCGTTTTGCAGATCAAGGTAAGCCTGCTTGAGTGCCGCATTGGAGTTTTCCAGCTCCTGCGTGCGGTTCCTGACCATGGTTTCCAGATTCCGCGTCATTTCCTGAATCCGCGCTTCGTGCGAGGCAAGCGCCCGCGACATCTCATTGAATGCCGAAGCTAAAAGGCCAAGCTCATCGGAGGAACGTATATCGAGCCGTTCGCCGAAATCTCCCCTGGCGATTTTCTGCGCCGACAGCGTCAACGTATTCAGCGGCCGGGTGATGCCCCTGGCAAGCAGCCAGGTGCAGGCGACAACCGCGACGCCGAAAAAGGCGCATACGCCGAACAGCCATCTGGTAAGGGTTTTGATCGGGCGCAGCAGATCCTCTTCGTCAATTTCCAGTCCTACGACCCAACCGAAGGATCTGTCGCTGACGCGCGCAAGCCCCACCATTCTGGCGCTTCCGTCCGAAGCCGTATAGCCGCAGGTCGTCGCTCCGGCTAAAATCGCCTCATGGAGCTTATCTGAATCGCCTATCGTCCGTGAATCGGCATCATTCGCGTCATCGCTTCCGCCGCCGCGCCGAATGATGCCGTAGCCGTCGTCGTAAGCCAGAAATCCGCGCCCCGTTCCCATATTCATGGCGTCAAGGTCGGTTTCCGTGTTATACAAAATATTTTGCAGATAAGAACCGTCTATGATGTTAATCCAGACCCCGATGACATCGTTCGTCGCCGGATCGCGCAGGGGTTCGGAAAAAGCTATGTTAAACCAGGAATTTTCGCCTTCTCCGCGCAAATCGCGCGCCAGTTCCGATCTGTACCAGTTGGTGTGCGAATTACGCCCGCGCACGGATTCCAGAAACATCCTGTGTTCCCGCGGCCAGTTTGCTATATCGGCGCCGGCCACTTTTGCCAGGCGATCCGGCGGAAACTCCGCAAGATCGCGGTTGACGGAATTGACGCCCATGATTTTTCCCGAAGCGTCCGTCACTACAATGGCATCGTAACCTTCGTGATTGAAAAAGTATTCGTTCAGCAGAGCGGTAAGACCTTCCGCGTCATCCGGCATTTCGTGGCGGGAAAGCAGCGAGT
>JAIRVC010000062.1 GCA_031254095.1 Acidobacteriota bacterium | reverse complement strand
TTTTGCCAATTCCGGCAATATCGACAACGGCACGGTATCGCCGCAATACGATGCGGACGCGGAGACATGATCCACCGGCAGAAACGTGTTGATCGTATTTGGAATTTTTCTCCAGTAATCCAGTCTTTTCTCAAGAAATTCACCGGAATAATGTTTTCGTTCCCAGATTGCGAAATCAACATATTGTATCGGCAATTCCGGAAGCGGCGACGGAACGTTAAAAGAAAACGCCTGATACAACGCAAACAGTTCCCGCTGCAATATCATCATCGACAAACCGTCTGTAGCGATGTGGTTCGTAATGATTGTTAGAATATATTCTTCATCGCCTGCGATTATCAATGTCGCCGACAGCATCAATTTATTGTCAAAAAATGAAAACGGACGCGTGGTAAGTTCCGTCAATATACGTTCGCTCTCTTTTTTACGATCATTCTGTGCCAGTTTTCGCAAATCTGAAACCTGCAGAACGGTATCGGAAACGTCATTTATATTCTGAAATATTTGTTTATCTATAACGATGTAATTTGTTCGTAAAATTTCGTGTCTTCGCGCTATTTCACACAGCGCTTTATCCAAAGCGGACGTATTAACATTACCTTTGATCAGGTAACTTAACGCCGGACAGTTTACCCGCATTTTGGCGGGATCGTATAATCCGGCAATTTCAGCGCCTATAACCTGTTCCTGTATAAAAGAAACCGGCAATTTATCCGGCCGCTGACAGGGAATAATTTCATTATTTGCGAATGTCATCTATCATTTCCGCCAAAGCTTTAATTGTTTGTGATTCAAAAACGGTTCTAAGCGGCAGTTCCATACCGAACGCATCCTGAATTTTATGTAATATCGCCGTGGCCAGCAACGAATCGCCTCCCAGTTCAAAAAAACCGTCGTTTCGGCCAACGGGAGATATTCTTAATATTTCCGACCAGATCCGCGCCAGTTCTTCCTCTATTTCACCTTGCGGCGGCTCGTATGCGGCAGTTGCCGCCAATGCCTGACCCTGACAATCCATTATCACCTCCGCATATCCGTATTTATTTTAGAAGAAATAATATGTTTTATTCCTGCCCATGAAAGCGCTCCGACAGCCAGAACAGCGAGATATACATAGACATAATGAATGTTTATAATATCCGCGATAGTAGTGTTGTCGGGAGCATCCGGAAAAAGAAACATAAAAAGAAATGCAAAAGCGTTAATTACCGCGTGCATAAAAATGCAGATCCAAAGCGACCGGGTGCGCCAATAGATCCATCCGGCCGCCAACGCTAAGAAAAATGCCGGCACAAACTGCCATGGATTAATATGCATCGCGCCAAATATAACGGCCGACCAGATAATGCCTTTTAACGGCGAATAACGCGCTAAAAGCCCTTTTAAAATTATACCGCGGAACAGCCATTCTTCGCACAAAGGCGCGATAACAACGAGTTTCAAAAAAGTAGACAGATTACTCTGGAATACTTCCGCCATCATTTGTATCAGTATATCCGGCATGGGAATCCACGCCGTAAGCGGTTTTGTCAAAAGGCCGATCGACAATGCGAAGGGCACAAGCAGGAACCACAGCAATGGCGGCAGTCCCGGACCCGCCGCCGGTGCATAACTGTCGCCTTTACCCAGACGAACGACAATCGGCGCCAGAACAGCATAACTCAACACCATGCCCGACAACTCCGCCCATTCCGGCGTTGCCGCTCCGGTATACTGAATAATTCTGCTCGCCAAAACTTCAACAAACGAACTCGCGATAATGATAAACGTCAGCATCCACGATTGTTTAAGATTTGGACTGTAAGCCAATAAACGATTCATTTTATTCCCGTTTTGCAAGCGATAATTAAATGCCTGTTAAACCGGCAGCCTGGATACATTTTAAGTTTTTGTTTTCCAGACTGCCGATTCCTTAAGGAAACACTGATTAATTGTCTGCGCGGGATGAAGTGCGAGGCGCACGGAGCGCAGGAACCGAGACATATAGAGAAATATGTTGAGGTTACGAGCACCGAGCAACGAAGCAATTCGCCCGCTCAGGCAATTAATCAGCGTTTCCTTAACGCTGTCAGGCCGTGCTATGAACCTTGCCCGTACACTGGAGTATAAAGCCCTCCATATTGCGCGGTATAGCGGATAAGGGCGTTGAAATAAGCCTCCCTGTTATCCAACAGATATTCCACGGCCACTTTAAAAAGATTGGGCCCAAAATCAAAAAATCCTCCGCTTACACTGTCCATTTCTTCAAATGTTAATTCTCGCATAATATTCCTGCCTCGCTCCTGTTAACTGACGTAAAAGACGTACGGTCCGCCATTGTTCCCGCCGCTGAAAAACATATACTCCATTAACGCCGCATCGGCGGCTATCCCCTGCGCCATCCCGGCAAAACCTGCCAGCATATGACTAAGTATGGCCTCTCTGTTGTTCCATGTTAAATCCAAAACTTTGCCGACAGCCCATCTGATGATGCCGTCTGTTACAGAATTTCCTCCGCCTCCTATCTGATCCATTTCCTCGAATGTCAATTCTCGCATAACATATCCTCCTGATTTGAAAAATTGTTTTAGGGAAACGCTGATTAATTGCCTGCGCGGGCGAATTGCCAAATTGTTTACGGCGGCGCGGTGCTCGCAACCTCAACATATCTTTGATATGTGCCTCGGTTCCTCGGCTCCGTGCGCCTCGCACTTCATCCCGCGCAGACAATTAATCAGCGTTTCCTTAGAATATGAAGTACTAGGAGCCCTGCCCGTATATCGGGGTATAAAGCCCCCCATATTGCGCGGTATAACGGATAAGGGTGTCGATATAAGGATCCTTGTTATCCCACACATAATCCGCAACCGCCGCCACTGCCCACTTAAGGAGTTCTTTTAGTACCGGATTTCCTCCTCCTATCTGATCCACTTCTTCAAATGTCAGCTCACGCATGATACACCTCCAAAATTGATTAATTGTCTTTTGAATTTACACACATTTGCAGCCTGATCGCCTCCTTTCCTACCTGAACGCTGCCATACGCCGAATCGCCATTTTCACTAAGGATTCTGTTCAAACGATTCAGCCGGCGGAAACCAATCCTTTCTCCGGAAACCTGATCGCGCCGTATGCCGTCTGAATGAAACAATTAATAAATGCGCGTATGGTTGATTCCTCATACAAGTCGTTTCTGTACACCATCGAACCTTCTATGACGCCGTCTCCGTCCCGGAACTCTATGGCGCAGGCGGCCGGAAATCCGTGGCAACCATGCCTTGCGCCCGGAGGAGTAAATTTTAACTGGCGCGATTCCAAATGATTCCGCGCGCGACCGTCGCCTGCGGATATAAAATTTATACCCGGCGCGCAAAAGTGGACGCCTTCTTCCGCCAAAGCGCGCCGCGCCCAATCCAGCGGGACAGGCTGGCGCAGGTGGGCTTCGTTCATCGCGCGCGTTACGCGGCCGGCCAGTTCCATAAAATCGGGGTTCCCGGAAAGACATGTTTTGTATGCCGCTTCCAGGGCAAAATTTCCGATGGCGTTCTGAAATCCGGCATTGAGCCGTCCGGCATAAAGGGTGACGACAACCGGTTCTTCCTGCCCGGTCATGCGCCAAAGGGCGATTTTGTATATCGCGAGCAATACAGTAAACAGCGTTGTTTTTAACCGTACCGCGATTTTTTTCAGATCGCTTGATGCCTCGGCATCAAGCAGGAATTTCGATTCTCCGGTTGATTCCTGACCCGCGTAATACAAAGGCCGTTTTCCATCTGACGGTAAGCCTGTCACCGGCGATGACCGGAGTTTGTCCTTCCAGTATCGCAGATATTCCCCGCAAGCCGTACCGGACGACCATGATTCCATCGACGATAGATAGTCCATATATCGCAGGCGTACCGGCGATAAACGGAGCGGAGCGCAAAGCGCAACGGAACCATAGATGGAAAGCAATTCCTGAAACATGATGCCTATGGAAAGCAAATCGCCTATAGCGTGATGCAGCGCTACGCCTAATATATATTCGGTAGCGGAGAGCCTGATGAGAAACACCCGGTACAACGGGCCGTTTTCCAAATCGTATTCTTCCCAAACCATGCTGTTGGCGATACGATACGCTTCGTCTTCCCGCTCCTCTTTCGTTTCACCGGCAACCACAACTTCGCGAAATGCCGCAGGCCTTTTTTCGCGGCGGACAAGGTAAAGATTTCCATCGGCCGCCTCTATGGAACAGTTGAGAACATCGTGGCGTTCCAGCAAAAAATCAATGCTTCTCAGCAGCGAATCCGTCAGCATCTCGCCGGTACGGCGCGCCACAATATGCGGAGCGTTTGCGGTGCCTGCCTCCATAACGCGGTTCGAATAATCCTTCCAGAGGAAACGATTAAACAGCGGCGCGCGATTCGCGGAGGAGGCGGCAACGTAAAAACGCGATTTTTCGAGATTCGCCAGGCGACACGGCATGTCGTTTTGAATATCCTGATTAATCAGCATTTCCATAGAATTTTTGTTTCCATTTAAACAGCGATGTTTCGTCATTATTGTTTCGCGACAAGCGCGATAATTTCGCGGCGATTCAAATTTTCTGAAATTTTTTCCCGAAATTGTTCCGGACATTTCATGAGCTTCGCCGCGAGGCGGCGAAAACGGGCGCGTAAGGTAAATGCGCGCCGCTTAAATTTCACTGGCCTGCGGCGGCGGTATCGTGTAAAAAGTGGTTCTATCGCAAGTTTTTAATACGAAATAGAAAGGGCGGCGAAATTATGTATGAACAGATAAAACAGCTTTTGCAGGACGGCGAGACGCTCGCCATAACCACTATCGTATCGACGCTTGGCTCAACGCCAAGGGAGGTCGGCGCAAAGATGGTCGTTACGGCGGCGGGTGAAATTCTGGGCACTATCGGCGGCGGCTGCGGCGAGGCGGAAGTGCGCCGCCGGGCGGTGGAAGCCATTCGCTCCCGAAAACCGGAAATGGTAAAGGTGGAGCTTCTGGACGACATCGAATCAGACAGCCCCGCCGTCTGCGGCGGCGTGCTTGACGCTTTTATTGATCCATGGAACGGCGGGAACGGCGGGAGCGGTGGAAGCGGGGACGCCGACATCGCGTTAAAACTTGCCATAGAGCTGGAAGAAATTTCAAAGACGGGAAACGCGGCGGTTCTTGCGTCGGTACTTTCAGCGGACGGATTCGACGATATCGCGCCGGGAGATAAATGCCTGGTGCGCAACGGCGAAGTCTGCCGCGGAAACATCCGGAATCAGGAACTTCAGGCGGCGATTTTGAAGGAAGCCGCCGTCCGCCAGGAACGCGAAGACTGCCTGCGGGTCGCGCTGGAACTTTCCGGCGGGCGCAAAGCCGAGGTTTTCTTTGAAGTCATGGTGGCCGCGCGCAGGGCCGTCATCGTCGGCGCGGGACATCTTGCGATTCCGCTTGTCCAGTTTACAAAAATTCTGGGATTTCATACCACGGTGCTGGACGATCGTGTTATTTACGCCAACCGCGAGCGATTCCCGAACGCCGACGAAGTGCTGACAGGCGACATGGCCGAAACCCTCGGCAGTCTTGAGATCACGCCGCAAACTTACATCGTGCTGATCACGCGCGGGCATCAGTTTGACGAACCCTGTCTTAGGGCGGTAATTCACAGCAAGGCGAAATACATCGGCATGATCGGCAGCCGGCGCCGCGTCAAAGCGTGTTTTATCCGGTTCCGCGATGAGGAAGGAATTTCAGAGGAATTGTTAAATCGCGTTCACGCGCCTATTGGCCTTGACATTCAGGCGGAATCTCCGGAGGAGATCGCGCTCGCCATCGCCGCCGAACTTGTCAAAGTCCGCCGCGGCGGCAGCGCAAAATCACGCAAAGAAACCATGTAATTTTTGAAGCAATTGCCTCAGGGGAGCAAAAAATGGCTGCTGTAAACATTCTTGCCGACGACGCTCTGAAACCGGAATCAAAACGATCCCTGTTTTTTTCGGCGGCGTTTCTGTTCATGCTTGCGCTGTGCGTTCCCATGCCTTTGCTGAACGCGCAAACAATCAGCGACAAAGACATTCAGAAACAGCTTGAGGCGGAATTAAAAAATGCGACTATGGCAATCAGGCATTTCTATTCCGGCAGCAAGCTGAAATACAATTCCGAAGGCGAACTGATTTCCGGCGGAGAGCCCGGCTCATGGACTACAAACGCGTATTTTGAACCGGAAAAAATCAACGTCTCAAAAAAGAGCGTAACAATATCGGGAAAGCGACTTTATTGGACTTACAGCGATTCGGAAAACAGGCCGGCGCTCATTCACGCTCCAAAAAATATAAAAATTGAAATAGGCCGCTCGCCTGAACAAAAAGACCTGCCTGGAATTCTGGCATCCATATACAAAGTTTTTCTGAAAAGCGATGAATCTCTTGCGGATTTCGCTCCACATTATTGGAGAAAAACCATACAGGCCGATTTCAAAACGGTCGCTCCTGCGGTTTTTGTGCCAAATACAAAACAGGTCCGGCAAGAAACAAAATATATACTTAATGACAAAAACATTAAGGAGCCCCAATTGCAAAAATATCCTTTGCAACCTGGATATACGGAAGAAGCCCGCAATGCCCGGGTAGCAGGCTGGATAGCTTTAAGGGCCGTTATTAACGAAGATGGGAATGTAAAGGTCACGGATATTTTAAAACCCCTGGGAGCGGGTCTGGATGACAACGCTGTCAGGACTATTGAAGAATCATGGAAATTTTCTCCGGCGACGCGCGATGGCGTTCCAATTGTATTTCCGATTACCATTGATGTTACGTTCGACCTTCCTGGGCCTCCGCCCATAAGGTAAGACGCATCCGCCGTTTTTCTGCGCATACTACTTTGGCCGGATCGAAAATGTCCGGCCATCCAG
>JAIRVC010000011.1 GCA_031254095.1 Acidobacteriota bacterium | reverse complement strand
CTCCCGAAAAAGTCCTGAAGGCACTCGGAAAGGCATAGGGCCGCCTCACGGCGGCCAGTGGCTAGTGGCTAGTGATCAGTGGTCAGAAAAATCTGCCGTGAACCATCTTTGATGGTAACTTCCGGAATGAAGTTATAGGCGAGTCTCCTCACGGGGGGGCGGCCCCGTGAACCATCTTTGGAGAGTAACTTCTGAATGAAGTTATAGGCAAGGAACCTCTAAAAACCCCAAACTCCGCGTTACGCGGCCGATCCAAAATGCCCCTTTACGTAAATGTAAACTCCGCTTTTGGCTCGGCCGCAAGCCTTGATTTTGGAGTTTTTAAAGGTTCCCTTATGTCTTCGCTTTTCTCAGCGGAAACAGTTTCTCCGAACGCGGGGTCTTGCAACTCACGCATTCCTGGTCATACCAGGAGAACATTGTTTCGCATTTGGGACAGCGCCAGCGATCCTCCTCCTCTTTTGCCCAGTCCTTTATGCCAATTTCGCGCAGCCGGCGCAGATTCCCAAGCACTATGGCGTGGTGCTGCACTCCGTCGTTGTTAAAGTCGGTTATCCGGCTGCATGGAAATTCCGCGCAATCCGAGCAGCGCAGCGTCTTGCTCTTTGACGCCGCGCATTCTTTTATAGCGCATTTCGGGACATGCGACGGCAACCGCCCTCCGCCGAGGCAACCGTCGCATTGCATGGTTTGCGCCGCGCCCGCGCCGGATTTTGACGCCATTTTATTACGTACATTAGTATCGTGAGTAGCGCGGTACATGGAACACGCGCCGCAATAAGTCCCGCACGGAGTGATCAGGTTCTCGTTTTTCGTGGCGCCGGCTTCCTCAATCGGAGACAGAACCATTTTAAATACGGCGTCCGGGTTCTCATTTTTTGGGCCGCCGGCCTCCTGCCCCGTCAGTTTTCCCGCAACCGCGGCGCAGCACGCAACTCCGCACACAAATTTACGTCTTGTAATCATGTCTTCTCCTTAAATCGTGTCGAATAAAATGGTGAAAACCGTTCCGCGGTTCACCTTGCTTTTAACTCGAATCTCTCCGGAATGGCTTTCGACGATCTGATTGACTATTGAGAGCCCAAGCCCGGTTCCGTTTTTATTGGTCGTGAAAAAAGGATCAAATATCTTATCCAGATGCTCCGGCGTGATGCCGACGCCCGTATCCTCAACGCGCAATTCCAAACGACGGCGGTTTTTGCCGTCAACGTTGCGGGTGCGCACGGCGAGCGATCCTTCGGACGGCATGGCTTTCATGGCATTAAAAATAAGATTCAGCACAAGCTGTTTTATAAGCTCCCGGTCGCCATTAATCAGGGAACAGTCCGCGGCAAGCCCGATTTCCCAGCGGACGCCGCGTTGCCTTATCATCGGTTCGCAGAAACTTCCGGTCTCGCGAAGGATTTCATGAATATCCATTTCGGCGAAAACCGGCGACAGCGGCCCGGTAAAGTGAAGCATGTTTGAAACGATGGTGTTCAGCGAACGAGCGCCGATGCGGATGTTTTCCGCCCAGTTGCGCAGATCGCCGGTGCACTCCCTCATAAGCAGGGAGGCGAAAAGGTCGATGCTTCCGAGCGGATTGCGTATTTCATGGGCGAGTTCGGCCGCCATCTCGCCCATTGCCGCCAACCGTTCGCCGCGCTGGTTTTTTTCCTCAAGCGCTTTGACTTCGGTTACGTCCCGGATGATATGAAGCGTGCCGAGTGAACGGCCGCGGTCGTCTTCGAGGGGAGCGCCGGACGTTGCCAGCACTTTTTTTTCTCCTCCGGCCGCAAGCGTGATTTCCATTTCCTCACGCTTTTCTTCCGCCGAAGCAGTAAACAGATTTCGTAATTCGTCGCTCCGGAAACGCCCGGCCTCGCCTCGCGACTCGCGCAGAACTTCCGCCGCCATGGGATTGCACAGCGTCATGGCGCCGGTTTCTTCAAGAACAAATACACCGCACGGCAGTTTTTCCAGAATCGTCCTGAGATATTCCTGCGCCTCCTGTTTCTCGCGCAGGCTTCTCTCCAGTTCGCGGTTCTTCGCCTCCAGTTCTTCGGTAAGCCGCCGCACTCTCGACTGAAGCTGGCTGAACGTAAGTTCCAGCGAGTTTGACGCAAGCGTGAATGTCCGGAACGCTTCTATAAGCAGTCCGGTTTCTCCGGACTGCCGCGCGTTTTCCGGAAATTCCGCAAGCCGTCCGGCGCTTTCAGAGCTGGTATCGCGATCGGTCGTTGTGGACTCTGACGCCATAATATTTTCACAAATACGATTTGTGGGTGATTTGCGGAAAATCACACAAGTTTTTCCACTATTCCATCCAGATCCGCCATCAGGGCATCTGCTTTCCCCCTGGTTCCATCGCCTGCCGCCTTCAGAATCTGCTCCAGCTCACTCGCGAGTTCATAAATTTTAGTAACCCTCAAATTGCCGCTGGCTCCTTTAATGGAATGTGCCGTCTTTGCCGCGGTCGGAAAATCTCCATCAACAATATTTTGTTTCAACTGCGCTACGTCTTTCGGCAGGGTTTCCAGATATTTGTTCAGGAGTTTCTGGGCAATCGCGGGAGGCAGATTAAGTCCCGAAACAATTCCATTTAAAATTTCATCGCGCATATTTTTTCTCCGGTACGCAATTATCCGTTTATGCTTTATGAGGGTTTATTCACGTTTTCCGTTAAGGAAACACTGATTAATTGCCTGAGCAGGCGAATTACTTCGTTGCGCGGTGCTCGTAACCTCAACATATTTCTGTATATGCCTCGGTTCCTGCGCTCCGTGCGCCTCGCACTTCATC
>JAIRVC010000261.1 GCA_031254095.1 Acidobacteriota bacterium | reverse complement strand
TTTTCGGAACTTTAAATTGTCGCATGAAAACACCGTGGAGATTATGGAAGCCGGCTTAGGTTTAGACAAATTGGACAATATTAAAAAGATGCGGGCGGCGATCGAAACCGTTGTGCGCGGAAAAAGCGACGCGGTCAGGCTGTCGCTGGTCTGCCTTCTGGCCGAAGGGCATCTTTTAATCGAAGACGTTCCCGGCGTCGGCAAAACCACGCTGGCGCAGACGCTCGCCCGTTCTTTCGACTGCTCTTTTCGGAGAATCCAGTTCACCAGCGACCTGCTTCCATCGGACATCACGGGCGTTTCGATATTTGATCCGGCCGACGGGAAATTCAATTTTCGCAAAGGGCCGATCTTCGCCAATATCGTGCTGGCCGATGAAATCAACCGCGCCGCGCCGCGGACGCAGAGCGCGCTGCTCGAAGCCATGAACGAAGGAAAAGTCAGCGCCGATGACGCCACGCGCTCTCTCCCGCGCCCTTTTATGGTGGCCGCCACGCAGAATCCGGTCGAACACCATGGAACATACCCGCTTCCGGAATCGCAGCTTGACCGTTTCATGATTCGTATTCGCATGGGATATCCGGCGCGCGACGCGGAAAAAGAACTGCTGCGCCGCGCGGACGACGGCAATAACCCGGAATCCGTCGCCGTCGCGCGGGCGTGTACTGCCGAAGATATCCTGGCGGCGCAGGCGCAGGTGCGCAACGTTCGCGTCGATGAATCGCTGCTTGATTACCTGATGGCGATCGTGGAGGCGACGCGCAAGTCGGAATTCCTCCTGCTCGGGGCAAGTCCCCGCGCAACTCTGGCGCTGCGCCGAGCCGCGCAGGCGTCGGCGTACATCGAAGGGCGTAATTACTGTATTCCGGACGATATCAAACAGCTTGCGCCTGTTGTCCTTGCGCACCGCCTGATCGTCGGCGCGGATTACTCGTCTCATCACAAACGCAGCGAAGAAGCCGAGGCGATTCTTGCGGAAATACTCAGGAGCATCGAAATCCCGCTTTAGGGAAACGCCGAATAACGCTTCCCGAATAAAAATGCCTGGGGCGGCTTTGTTCTTGGGCCTGACGCGCGCCGGCGGCGCTTACCTGATCTTCGTATTGCTGGTATCGCTCGCGGCGGTTCGCGGCGGCAACAACGCCCTTTACGCGCTTTTAGCCGTAACGCTTTCGGCGATCGTCGTTTCGGGCGTTGTTTCCAGAAACACGCTGAAGCGTATGGCGCTGACGCTGCAAACGCCCGACCGCATATTTGCCGGAAAAACCGTTACAACAAGGGTATCGCTGACAAACACGAAACGGTTGCTTCCCTCGCTCGCTGTTTTCGTGGAAGAAATAAAACCCGGCGCGAATAAATCGCGGGAAGAACAGTACCGCGCGGCCTGTTTCCCGATTCTCCGCGCGGGCGAAACACGTTCCGCGCGCCTTGAACAATCATTTCCGCGCCGCGGGCGGCGGCGTCAGACTCTACATGTTTACACCCGGTTCCCGTTTGGATTTTTCGAGAGGCGCAATCCGCTGCCTTCACAGGAACTGCTTGTGTATCCCGCGCCGGGAGAAATTCCGGAATTTTTGAGGATTGATATCCTGTCAGGCCGCAGGGAAACCCGGCGGCGCGGCTCGGGCGAGAATTTCTATTCCATCCGCGAGCATCAGGACGGCGAAAGCGCGCGCGCCATTGACTGGAAAGCGACGGCCAAAGCGCGAAAGCTGATGGCGCGGGAATACGCCGGCGACGATGAATCCAGATGCCTTCTGGTTCTTGATACGTTCATGTACGCGCGCGCGGATCCGGAAAAAATCGAGCCGGAGAATGCCGAAAAAACCGGCGAACTTTTTGAAAAGGCCGTTTCGCTGACCGCGGGACTTGCCGCGCAATTGATAAACGAAGGAGCTTCTGTCGAATTTCTTACTCCGGAAATTCATATTCCGGCCGATTCCGGCGACAGGCACCTGTGCCGTATTCTGGAAGCCTTGGCTTTAATAACCCCGATATTGCCCGGCGATTCTGCCGCGGCGGAAATATCGCCGGGAAATGATCTGCAAAAAATGGTTTCAAATCAGACGTCAAGCATCATCCTGACGCCGCGCCCCGAGGAAAGTTTCCCGGCCGGGATTCGGCGCTTCGCGCGTATTGTTTCCTTTAAAACGCTTTGGCCGGAGGAGCAATGATCGCGGAAAAACGTTTTAAGTTTTCGTCTTTTTGCCTCACAGGTTCGGCGTCAATCGCCGCCGCGGCATCCGGAATTGCCGGCATCGTTTCAATATCGCTTTTCGCGGCGGTGTTTGCCGCAAGCTGGTTTTTAGATACCGCGCGGCTGCGCCGCCGGCTTCCGCCGCGTTTTTTCGCCTTTGCGGCAATCATCTATCTATGCTTCGCGCCCGTGGACCGCTTTCTGTTGTCGTCGGACTGGCAATGCGTACTGCTTCACGCGATCTGGTTTGCAATGGCGGCGAGACTTGCCACGCGCGCGGGCGACAATGACTGGCGTCCGCTGTATATTCTCGGCTCAATACAATGGATTCCGGCCGCCGCGCAGCCGACGGGCACGATATTCTGGCTTTGCTTCGCGGCATTCATCGTTTCCGGAATCTCGTCGCTGATGCTTTTTGAATTGCGCCGCTGTGTCGCGAATCTCCATGCCCCTGTGAAATTCGCGGACGAAGAGGAAAATACTAAAAAAAACGCTTTCCATTTCCGCGCGTTTTTTACGGCTATAACCGGAATTGCCGTCGCGGTAACGGCCGTCGCGATCCCGCTGTTTTTCTTTTTTCCGCGGTTACCCGTGAAAAGCGCAGCGCCGGGATCGCCGGAGGCCGCTTCATCTTTTTCCGATTCCATGGGAGGGATTAAAAAACTTGAAATCGGACGTTCAGGCTCCGCGCAGGATCCGGACGAAATCGTCATGCGCGTTAAAACCGATGTTCCAATAGAACGCCTTCCATACAATCTGAAATGGCGCGGAATTTCTTTTGATAATTACGACGGCCGCGCCTGGACGCTTCTTCACCGGCGCGAACAGCAGCCAGCCGCCGTTCAGGGAGGATTCTACAAACTTGAAGATTCCGCGATGGGATTTGAATTGCTGCGGCAGACATTTTTTATGGAAGAAACTTCCATAAACACGATCTTTGCCGCGCACCGGGCGCTTGCGGTTTCCGCCGAGGCCGGATTTGTGAGGCGCGATTTATCCGGCAATCTGTTTGCGCAAAATCCGGCGCAAGGCAAAGCCGCTTACGTTGTCGTTTCCGACGCGACCCGTCCGGACGGAGACAATATTTCAGGCTGGAATCCCATTCCGGACGATATACGTTCGACATGGACGCAGCTTCCGAAGCTGGATCCGCGCGTAATCCGGCTTGCTCGCGAAATCACTCATGGATATGACCGGCAATACGACAGCGCGCGCGCTATTGAAACCTGGCTTCGCTCTAATTACGGCTATGCGGACGCGATTCCCTCAATTTACAAAGTTCATGAAAGCGGCGACCCGCTTACAGTTTTTCTGTTCGACGCGCGCGAGGGCAATTGCGAACATTTCGCAACGGCCATGACCGTAATGCTGCGCGCCATCGGGATTCCCGCCCGCATGACCAGCGGATTTCTCGCGGGCGAATACAACCCCATCGGCGACAGCTGGACGGTTCGCCGGAAACACGCTCATGCATGGACGGAAGCCTGGTTTCCGCCGTATGGCTGGATTGAGTTTGACGCCACTCCTTTCGCGGAACCATCGGCAAACCCGCCGAGTTCGCGTTTTTTCGCCAACCTCGCAAGCGCCGCCGGATTATGGTTGAGGGAAAACGTCACGGGTTACGGCGCGGCGCGGCAATACAGCGTCATCAGCGGATTTTTCACCCGCGTCAATCAGGCGGAAGACCGCGCCGGCGAAATTCTTTCTTCCTCCGCAAAGCGCGCGCGCGTTGTTTTCGATTTATTTCCGTTCGCGGCGGCGTCCGTAAAAATCACGATGTTGATTTTTCTGCTTATTATTGTTTTTGGGATTTTTATACTCCGACGCAAGCGGCGGAGTGTTTTTGTCCGCCGTGTATTCCGGCGCGGCAAACAAAATCCGCATTCCGCCGCCGCCGATTTTTACGCGGAAACGCTGGTTTTTCTCAAGGCGCGGGGTTTTATTCCTGAAAAAGCGCAAACGCCGACGGAATTCGCAAGGAGTCTCGGTTCGCATCCCGCGGCGCCCGCGCTGCTTGATCTGACGCGATTTT
>JAIRVC010000375.1 GCA_031254095.1 Acidobacteriota bacterium | reverse complement strand
AAACCGCGAACCCGCTCCAGTATATATGCAAAAGGAAAAAAACACAAGCCTGACGGAAAGACATAAAAGAAAACGTGTGTTTTATTATAGATGTTTACAAAATCTTCTTGAAACTACAGGACAAAAATGATATGCTAGTAAT
Source organism: Acidobacteriota bacterium (assembly GCA_031254095.1). Lineage (GTDB taxonomy): Bacteria > Acidobacteriota > UBA6911 > UBA6911 > UBA6911 > UBA6911. The sequence continues at coordinate 3,675 of JAIRVC010000375.1, read as the reverse complement.
GTATATTGCGATTTTAGGAGATATAGGTTTTTCAGTTCACATTATTGAAGACCGTAGTATAATGAAATCTCTGTGCGGCTCCGGCGGAAAACACCGGCGGGCACGCGTAACGAACAGGGGGTGTGTCCGTGAAAACGGCCGGCCGAACGAGGCGCTGATCCGGGATACGGAAAAGCGGATTACCGACGAGAGCGTTGAGTAAGCGTACAAAAGCAAGTGTCCCCAGTCCGCCAGACTTGATAGAGAGTCGTTTCCAAGCCGGAACAGTCCGTTTTTATCGCAGAAACGGCTTGGGAAGTATTACATCACTGCTCGCCAGAGCAAGAGCTGGAGGAAATCATGGAAGGCATGCATCTGAAACGCCCGCTGTTATTGCAAATCCTGTTTACGGTATGCGCGTTTGCGCTGCTGGTGGTCTTGGGCTGTGTCTTTATTGGAAATATCGTTCAATTCCATCTCAGCAGCAGCACGGAAAACATGATCAATCATCAAAGGGATCAGATCGAGACGGGCTTATATGAACATGAGCTGCCGCTGGAATTCTTCGCGCGGGATGTACATGACAGGCTGACCAGAGGCGCCGGCGCGGACGAGCTGCAAGCGTTTTTTAACGAAATGTCCGCGTATCTCGACACGCATGAGAGGCACAGCCAATGCTTTTCAGGGTTTATCGGTTATTTTGAACCTCCGACGGACGGCCCCGTCTTTATCAGCGGCAACGTCGGCGATCATTTGTCGGAAGACGTTGACGTCTCCGGCCGCCCGTGGTATACGGCGGCCGCCGCGGCCGGCGGCCGTATCGTGCAAACGCTTTTGGAAGACGACCTGCTTGCCGGCGAGGCCACCTTGGCGTATTCCGTCGGCATGTTTGACGACCAGGGCGGCTTGCGGGGGGTCGTTTGCCTCCGCGTAAAGATTTCCGCGCTGGGCCAGGAGCTCGTTGCAATGGAGTTGGCTCAGGACGGCTACGGGTTCCTGCTCGGCAAAGACATGGTCGTACTGGCCCACCCCAATTCGGATTATGTAGGCAAACGGCTGGACAGCCTGCATTATGCGATCACGGACCTGGAAGTGGATCTGCTGGCCAGGATGGCGATATCGCAAAGCGACGTCCTCAGCCACAAAGGCGAAGAGGCCATCGTCTTTTTCCGGGAGATCTCAAACGGCTGGCATATCGGGGTCGTAGCGCCCAAAGGCCCGTACTATCAGAGCGTGACCGATATGATGACCATCCTCATCCTGTTGGGCGTCGTCTTATCGCTATTGCTGATCATTGCGTTGGTCGTCACCCTGTCGCGTATCGACACGCTCGAACAGTTTGGGACGATCTGGAATACCGTTGAGAGCGGCATCATCATCATTGACGCGGAAAACAGGAAAGTGCTGGACGTCAACCCCATAGCGGCCCGTATGTACGGCGACACCAAGGAGAATATTGTCGGAAAGACTTGCAAGGAAGTATTCTGTAGCGCGATATGTCCGATACTGGATGAAAATAAAACGATGGACCGCTCTGAACGGATGTTCCGGAAAGCGGACGGCACGGAGATCCCTATCATCAAGTCTGTGGTCAAGATCCGGTATAAAAGACGTCCGGCGCTGCTGGAAAGTTTTGTCGACCTGTCCTATGTCAAAGAATCGGAGGAGCAAAGGCGCCTGTTGGATGTAACTGAGCAGGCCAACCGCGCCAAAAGCGCGTTTTTGGCCAATATGTCGCATGAGATACGGACGCCGATGAACGCCATTCTCGGCATGGCCGAGCTTCTTCAGCATGAGCGCCTGGACGACCGGCAGACCCACTATGTCAGCGACATCCATAACGCGGCCCATTCGCTGCTATCCATCATCAACGGCATTTTGGACCTATCGAAAATCGAATCCGGGAAGCTGGAGCTATTGCCGGTGGATTACAACTTCAAGGCGCTGATCGACAACATCGCCTCCATGTTCGGCTTTATGGCCGATAAGAAGGGGATCAAATTCAGGCTCGAGGCCGAGGGAGAGCTTCCCGTCTATCTGTACGGCGACGATATCCGGGTGCGGCAGACCCTGACCAATATCTGCGGCAACGCCGTCAAGTTCACCGAAGAGGGGTATGTGAGCCTGAAGGTCATCAACGCGGGCGATACGCTTATATTTGAGATCAAGGACACCGGCAAGGGCATCAAAGAAGAAGACCTTCCCAATCTGTTCGCCGCCTTCCAGCAAGCCGACGTAGCCAAAAATAGAGGGATTAACGGCACGGGCCTGGGCCTCTCGATCAGCAAGGCGTTTGTGGATCTGATGGGCGGCAGCATCAAAGTCCACAGCGCGTACGGCGTGGGGACGGTCTTTACGGTCAAGATCCCGCTGGTGCCGGGCAGCGTAAACGAGAGCAAGGAAGAAGCCGCGATGAACGAGGAGACCTTGCGTATGCTGAACGGCAACGTCTTGGTCGTTGACGACAACGAGTTCAACCTCAAGGTGGCTTGCGGCCTGCTCCGGCTGTCCCAGATCGAAGCTAAGACGGCGGACGGCGGCAAGGAAGCCCTAGAAATGGTGCAGCGGGAAGATTTTGATATCGTACTTATGGATCATATGATGCCGGATATGGACGGGATTGAAACGACCGCCGCTATCCGAGAGCTCGGCGGAAAATACGCGTGTCTGCCCATCATCGCCCTAACCGCCAACGCCATTCAGGGCGCGAAGGAAATGTTCCTCTCGAACGATTTTAACGGGTTTATCTCCAAGCCCATCAGCAGGTCGGAACTGAATGCCGTTCTCAGGGAATGGCTGACGCCGGCGGAATCTCCGCCGGGAGCCGCCGCTTCCGCCATGCCGGAGGATGAAGCGTCAGACAGCGTCCTGGACGCCCTTTCCAAGCTGGGTATTGACGTGGAGGCCGGGATCGACCGCTTTTCCGGCCAGGAAGAGTTATACCTTGAAATCGTGAAGGATTTCTGCATAACGTTCCCGAAACACTGTATCACCCTGTCTTCCAGTTTAGCCGACAGAGAGATTGACAGTTTTTGCATCTCCATCCACGGGATGAAATCGGCGCTGAGCACCATCGGAGAGACGGTGCTGTCCGAAAGAGCGGCGGTCCTGGAAGTGGCCGCGAAGAACCGGGATATCGCGTTCTGCCAAGAGCGGTTTCCGGGCTTCAACGAGGAACTGACGGCGCTGCATGAGAAGCTGGCAAAAATCTTTCCAGGGAGCTGACGGCTGCCGATGTGCGCATCGCCGACGACATTGAGGCGATGCGCCCGCCGCGATGTGTGTTCCGACGCCATGACTCTAGTATGATTTGTGTTTTTCGAGGTATATGATGTCGAATAAAAGAATTAAAATAGCAGTTAATGTACTGATGCTATCTGCTGTTATTTTCTCTTATGTCAGATGGACAGGAGAGCCAACTTGGCACGTCGTTGCAGGGTTTGTTTGCGCCATATTTTTCGCTGTTCATTTTTTATTGAATAGAAAAATGTTTGTTGCGTTTGGTAAAGGAATGGGAAAGTTAAACATACAGACAAAAATGAAGTATTTAATAGATTGGCTTTTGTTGATCATTTGGGGCCTTGCTATCCTTTCAGGCTTGCTTGCTTTATTGTCCTATTCAGGAGCAATAGAATCTGTATTTAATGTTAGAAGAATTCACGGGATTTTTTGCAGAATAGGCGGCGTTTTAATTGT
>JAIRVC010000305.1 GCA_031254095.1 Acidobacteriota bacterium | reverse complement strand
ATTTGACGCCGGGGGCGAAAGCTATGAGCCGCGAGAACTTCTGGAAGCGTATATAAAATTTGGCGGTATGCCGGGAATCGTCGATGTGGGTTTGGATACGGACAAAGCTCTTGCACTGTTGGACGGCGTATACTCCACCGTTGTGGTGCGCGATATTCTGGAGCGTGAAAAGCGCAGGGGGTGGCGGCGTATCACGGACGCGAACCTGCTGAGAAAAATCATTATGTTTCTGGCCGACAACGTTGGCAACAGCACATCAATAACCTCTATCGGCAATACGCGGATGAACGAAAAACTTCTCGATAGCGACAATCGGAAAGGCGCGCCCGCCGTGCAAACCATTCAGGCGTATGTGGGCGCGCTGCTGGAATCCTTTGTGTTCTATGAAATAAAAAGGTTCGATATAAAGGGAAAAGAATATCTGCGCACGCTGGGCAAATACTATATCGTGGATATCGGTCTGCGCAACTATCTGCTCGGTTTTCGCGATATGGACGCAGGACATATCATAGAGAACATCGTCTATTTTGAGCTGCTCCGCCGTGATTACGATGTTGCGATTGGCAAGGTCGGCGACAGGGAAGTGGATTTTATCGCGGCCAACGCAAGCGGGAAACGGTATATCCAGGTGACGGAATCCATGAACGATCCCGTTACGAGAGAGCGCGAGTTTGCGCCGCTGAGAAAAATCCGGGACAATTACGAGAAGATCGTCATCGCCAACAACTGTGACAACCTCGTGACGCAGGATGGAATCAAGCTGGTTATGTTGACCGATTTCCTGCTGGGCATTCCTTAGGGAACCACTGATTAATTGCCTGAGCGGGCGAATTGCCAAATTGTTTACGGCGGCGCGGTGCTCGTAACCTCAACATATTTCTGTATATGCCTCGGTTCCTGCGCTCCGTGTGCCTCGCACTTCATCCCGCACAGGCAATTAATCAGTGGTTCCTTAGGAAATAAAGTCCGTCAGTATAAAATATAAAGCGTGAATGGTGTAAAATATAAAACGAAAATGGTATAAAATGCAAAGCGTAAACGGTGTAAAATACAAAACGCGAATGATTGGACGCAAAAGGCTTGAAAATGGCTGATCGAAAAAATACGGATACCCTCAGGCCGGAAGGGTATCGCCCAAGGGCGCTGGACGCGAGGCTTGAAAAGCTGCTTGGCGCTTTTGGCTGCGTTGAAATTACCGGGCCGAAATGGTGCGGCAAAACCTGGACCAGCCTTGCGCACGCGCGCAGTGTAGACAGGCTTGATGATCCAGCGGCGCTTTCAGCGGCAATGATGGATGCTTCTTTGGTGCTTGAGGGCAAGGCGCCCCATCTTATTGATGAATGGCAGGAGGTTCCGGAAATCTGGGATGCCGTGCGGCGGCGTGTTGATGAGCAGGGCAACAGCAAGGGGTTATTCGTTCTTACGGGATCGTCAAAACCAAAATCTGACGCGATACGCCATAGCGGAACCGGGCGTATCGCGCGGATTCATATGAGATCCATGTCTCTTTTTGAAACCGGAGACTCAAACGGGTCGGTAAGCCTGTCCAGTATCTTTGATGGCGATTTCGAGCCCAGGCGCCGAAAGACCGAGATGTCGGAGATCGCCAGATGGTGCTGTCGCGGGGGATGGCCGTCCATCCTTGGCATGGAAGACGATTTCGCTTTGGAAACTCCACGGGAATATATCAAGAGCGTTTTAGATGTCAGCGTCAGATCCTTGAATAAGAACCCTGTCGTTGCGCAGAAACTTATGATGGCGCTGTCTTTAAATCTGACCCAATCAGTTACATATAAGGTGTTGGCTCGTGATGTGGCATTCGGCGACGAAGACGCCATGCCGAGCGTCCCGACCATTGAAGCATATCTTGATTTATTAAAAAGCCTCTTTCTGCTGGAGGATCTGACCGGATGGGAACCGCCTTTGATTTCAAAACAAAGGGTGCGTACCAGACCTAAGCGTTTTTTCGTTGACCCATCGATACCGGCGGCGCTCCTGGGCGCAACACCCGCAACGCTGCTCAGGGACATGCAGACATTGGGAAAGCTGTTTGAATCGCTCTGCATTCGCGACCTGCGCGTTTACCTGTCCGTTCTTCCGGGCATTGGCAATCAGATCAACTACTATTTGGATGATAAAGGTCTTGAAGTCGATGCCGTTATACAGATGGGCGATGGCCGATGGGGCGCTTTCGAGATAAAGCTGAGCGACGCAAAAATCGACGAAGCGGCGGCCTGTTTAAACAGATTTGCGGGCAAGATTACCGCCAACAAAGCGGCCCGGGTTAAGGCTCCCGAATTTCTGGCTGTTCTGATCGGGAAAGGCGACATAGCCTATAAGCGCAATGATGGCGTGCTGGTGATACCGATCGCAACATTGGCGCCGTAAAATAGTGGTCAGCCGCCTGACGGCGGCCAGTGGTCAGTGGTTAGTGATCAGTGGTCAGACCGCCTGAAATGGACATCGAAGCGGACTTCCTTGCCATTCTCGTGCCTTCTTCGGCGCTAATTTACGGATTCGCGCAGCCAGCTCAAATAATCAGCGTCGCCAAAGGCGATCGGCACTGCGATCACTTCGGGAACCTGATACGTGTGCATCCGGCGAATCTGTTCCCGCACGGCTTCAAATTTGTCCGCGACGGATTTTATTACGAGAAGGAATTCCGCGTCCCGGCATAATTTGCCTTCCCAGCGATAAATCGAACGGACGCCGGAGATGATATTCACGCAAGCCGCATCGCGGGATTCAACGAGCGCGGCGGCAATCCGTTCGCCCGATTCCGCGGAATCGACGGTACATAAAACAATTATTTCATTCATAAATCACAATCGCTGATAACTTAAATTTTGAAGCTGTCTCAAAAATAATCCGCAACGGATTTTTCTGACCACTGATCACTAACCACTGACCACTGGCCGCCGCTAGGCGGCCTTACCTGCTTATTACAAAAATCGCCATGTCCGCGTGGAGGTTGGCGTCGTCGTTAACCATGCGCCCGCTTTCGGTGTCCAGCGCGAACCGTTTGTGTATCTGTATTTCACGAGCGGCGCAGAAATCTTCAAAGTCGTCTATGGAAAAGAAACGGATGTTCGGCGTGTTGTACCAATCATGACGCAGAATTCCCGACGAAACCGGCGAGCGCCCCTCCCGCATGAGCATATCGCGCAGCTTGTAATAGGCAAAATTTGGGAAACTTACTATGGAATGTTCCCCGACGCGCAGCATTTCATAAAGCAGATGTTCGACATCACGGATGGATTGCAGAGTCTGCGAAAGCAATATGTAATCGAACTGGCCATCCGGAAACTGGGAGAGCCCGGCGTTCAGATCCGCCTGCACGACGTCCAGTCCTTTTTGCAGGCAGCTCAGAATGCTGCTTTCGTGAAGATCTATGCCCATAAGTTTTCGGGACTTGTCCTGGCGAAGTTTGGCAAGAAACGATCCGCGGCCGCAGCCAAGGTCAAGCACGCTCGCGCCGGGTTCTATCAGGCGGGTAAGCTGATCGAAGTCGGCGCGCGGCCTGCGAAAAGCGCCGAAAATACTGACGGGAGAAAGCGCGTACACTTCGTCGTCTTCCGCGTGCCCGGGAGGATCATCGGTGATATTTTCAAGAAAGGCGCTGATAAGCCCGCCATAAACCGGCAGTTCGTCGGGAAGCAGAAAAGCGTCATGCCCGCAGGGGCTGACGATGTTGCAATAACTAACCGGCTGTCCAAGCGCGATGAGGGCGTTGACCAGATCCTGCGACTGCGACGGCGGGAACAGCCAGTCGCTCGTAAAGCTGATGATCAGCCAGCTGCATCGGGCCGGACGAAGGCTTTCGATGATTTGTTGGGG
>JAIRVC010000203.1 GCA_031254095.1 Acidobacteriota bacterium | reverse complement strand
ATCAATAGCACAGGGCGAAAGCCCTGTGTTTGCGGATAAATATAAAATCCAAGCCCCGAAGGGGCGCAATCAACAGGGCAGACGCATCTAAAAAGCGTGATTTTTGAATACCTTAGCGTTTTGACCTATATTTTTTAAGTTGTTCAATCGCACGATAAGCCGCAATTCAGGCGGAAAATTTAGATGCGTCTGCCCTGAATTAGCCCGCTTACTTTTCTGCAATTTGCGTCCGTTAGTAGTATAATTACTACTTTACGATTTCAGGCCGAGTGTAACCACATGCCTTTTTACCCGGACAGCATTCTGGACGAAGTGCGGAATTCCGTAAATATAGTCTCCGTAGTTTCCGACTATGTTCCTTTGCGAAAACGCGGGCGGAATCATTTGGCGCGCTGTCCTTTTCACAACGAAAAAACCGCTTCATTCACCGTCAATGAAGAACGCCAGTTTTTTAAATGCTACGGTTGCGGAGTGGGCGGCGATGTCTTCCGGTTTCTCATGCAGATCGAGAGCCTTTCGTTCCCGGAGGCTGTGCAGTTTCTCGCCGAGCGGCAGGGGATAACGCTTCCGGCGGCGGATGCCGCCGCGCCCGCCGTTTCGGCCGGGAATAAAAAAGATATGCACAACGCGATGGCGGAAGCGGCCGCCGCCTTTCAGCAGGCGCTGTTGAGTTCCGCCGAAGGAAAGCCCGCGCTCGAATATCTGCGCTCAAGGGGCGTCACGCTTGAAACCATAGAACAATTCCGTCTCGGTTATTCTCCCGCCGGTGGAAATTTTCTGGCGGCGCTGCTGCAGAAAAAAGGATTTTTGGTTGAAACGCTGATGGATTGCGGCCTCTGCCGTCAGGCGGAAGAAGGAAACAGGATTTACGATTACTTCCGCGGCCGGGTGATGTTTCCAATTACAGATATTCAGGGGCGGACGGTTGCTTTCGGGGCGCGGGCAATGGATGACCGTCCGCCCAAATATTTGAATTCGCCGGAAACGCGGCTCTATAATAAAAGCCGTAATCTTTTCGGCCTGAGTTATTCGAAGGATGGGATCAGAAAGCGCGGGCGCGCGGTTCTTGTGGAAGGATACATGGATTGCGTCATTCCATTTCAGCACGGCGTTGACAACGTTGTCGCGTCCTGCGGAACCAGTCTGACGCCTGAACAGGCGGAGCTTCTCGGGCGTTACGCGCGGGATGTCGTAGTGAGCTATGACGCCGATCCTGCCGGGCAGAACGCGGCTCAAAAGTCGCTTGAGATTTTTCTGGAGGGAGACTTCAATGTCAGGGTGTTGAGCCTGCCTGACGCAAAGGATCCGGATGAGTATATACGCGCCGCGGGCGTGGATGAATATCGCGAGAGGGAAAAAGAAGCGGTTCCCTGGTTGGAATTTGTATTGGAAAAGGCGATTCGGGAACAGGGGGGATTCGACGATCCGAAAAAAAAAGCGCTGGCGCTGAACGCCGTGCTTCCTTATCTGGCGAAATTGCCTAACGAGGTGGAGCGCTCCGAATATGTTTCCCGGTTGGCATGGCGGTTGAAAATTGAAGACGGAAACCTGCTGGCGGAACTGCGCAAGGCGGCGCGGGATAAAAAAGACCGTTTCCAGAAAGAAACGCTGACACAGCCCGCCGCTTTCCGGCAGGTGGAAAAAAAGCTTTTGCAGCTGATTCTGGGGAACGCCGAGCTTCAGGACAGGATATTGCCGCTTTGCAGCGAAGATGATTTCGCGGGACTGGCGGGAGAAAAAATATTCTCTATAATTTTAGATGAATTCCGGCGCGGCCGCCGCGTTTCGTTTGAAGGCCTGAATCGGCGGCTTGAGAGCGGCGAAGATCAGTCGTTCGTCGCGCAGCTTGCGGTAGAGAGGCTGCCGGAAGAGCCATCGCTGGAAAAAGCGGAAAATTGGCTGAATACTCTGTGGCTGGAACGGCTCGAAGCCCGTAAAAAGCGCATCCGCGAGGAGATCGCTTATGCGGCAGAGCTGGGGGATGAAGATAAGCTTTCCCGGTTGTATTTTGAAAAAAAAGCCATGGACAATGAATGGTATCGTTTTAATTCCGGGAAATAGCACTTATTTTATATAACCGCGCGTTATGCGGGTGCGCGCGGGTTCGTCGGAAAGGAGACAGATGGGTGTCTATTGAAGATAAGTATGACGAGGTGAAAGAGCTGATCCTTATGGGGAAGGAACGGGGATACCTCCTCTACGACGAAGTCAATGATGTTCTTCCGGAAAACGTTTATTCTTCCGACGATCTGGACGGTATTTTTTCGCTCTTTGGCGCCGCCGGCATTGAGGTTGTCGATGTAGAACAAAAGTTTTTTGAAAGGGAAAAGCGCGCCGCCGGGGAAGATGATGAAAGCGACGCGTCTGAAAGCGAATTAAATTTCACCGCTCTCAATAATCTGGATAAAACCAACGATCCGGTTCGGATATACATGCGTGAAATGAGCGCCGTTCCGCTGCTGAATCGCGAAGGCGAGGTGGAAGTCGCAAAGCGGATTGAACACGGTCAGCGCGTTATCCGGAAGGCCATGTCGCGCTCGCCGCTGGTTGTCGGAGAGATTCTCAGGATAGGCGACCAGTTAAAGAAAGGTGAAATTTCCATTAAAGATATTGTTTCCGTCAGCGATGAGGAAGCCGCGGAGAAGAAGCTGAATGAAGCGCTCTCCGCTTTTCTCGGCGCGGTGGAAAATATCCGAAAGCACGAGCGGTCGGCGCAGCGTGTGCGCGCAAAGCTGGCGAAGCTGCGCAAAGGAACGCGCGTTTACAAAAAGAACCTGGCGCTTCTGGCGCGTTATCGCATTCCAATCGCGTGGCAGGTGCGCGATCTTAGAGTCAACAACGTCACTTACGAACGAATGATCAACTGCATCAAAGATACAGTTGATCGCGTGGTCGGACTTGAGAGCGAACTACAGAAACTTGGCCGGAATCTGGAGTCGCCCCGAAAAACAGACGACCCCAAAGAGATGCGCCGCCGCATCAAAGCCGCCGCCGCCGAACTTAAACAGATCGAGGAAGACGCCATGGCTTCCTCGTCCGACCTTAAGAACACTCTGGCAATCATCCGTTCAGGCGAACTTGAAGCCGATATCGCCAAAAAGGAACTGGTGGAAGCCAATCTTCGCCTTGTGGTGTCGATCGCTAAAAAATACACCAATCGCGGAGTGCAGTTTCTGGATCTGATTCAGGAAGGAAATGTCGGCCTGATGAAGGCGGTGGATAAATTTGAATACCACCGGGGCTATAAATTTTCGACATACGCGACCTGGTGGATCAGGCAGGCTATTACGCGCGCAATCGCCGACCAGTCGCGCACCATTCGCATTCCCGTCCACATGGTCGAAACGATCAACAAGCTTATCCGCGTTTCGCGCGGTCTGGTGCAGGAGTACGGACGCGAGCCCACCAACGAGGAAATCGCCGAACGAATGGAATTCCCGATCAATAAGGTACGCAAGATCCTCAAGATCGCGCAGGATCCGATCAGCCTTGAAACGCCGATCGGCGAAGAAGACGACAGCCATCTTGGTGATTTCATCGAAGACCGAAACGCTTTGTCGCCGATTGAAGCCGCGATAAAAACGGATTTGAGGGAGCGCGCCGAATCGGTGCTGCATACACTGACGCCAAGAGAAGAGCAGGTAATCAAACTGCGATTCGGGATAGGGGGCGGGAGCGAGCGCACGCTGGAAGAAGTCGGGCAGAATTTTTCGGTGACGCGCGAGCGGATTCGTCAGATTGAAGCTAAAGCGCTCCGTAAGTTGCGTCATCCATCGCGCTGCAAAACGCTTGAGCCTTTTCTGGAGTAGATAAGCGGCATCCTCCGGCAAAACTATGAGCCGGGGGATGCCGCTTCCTGATTATTAAAATATTCTACTTATAGAGCCTGAAGAACTCGGTTTTTCCGCGTCCGGTAGCTCCGCCGGTATCCGGATCAAACACCATGATAGGTTTGGCGTCGCTTGTATCAACCGTAAACGCCACCCAGCCTTCTATTGATTTGCCGGGATCGACCCTGCCGACAAGCGCCGGAGAAGGCGCGGTGACCGCCGGTTTGGCCAGCTCCGTCAAATCCGACCTCAACGCCACCCATTGCAGCGGATTGTCGCCGATATTCATGCCCATTGTGTCGCTGACATAGCGTCCCTTGAGCTCGAATTTCACGCGCGCCAGAACGTATTCCATCCCGGCCGGCGGCGCCGGATTAGACGCGCTCGCGGATTTAAGCCGCGACAGCGCCTCCTGTCCGCGTATCACTTCAAGATTCGTGATCGTGATGTCGTAAATATTCGCGCTGACGGAACCAAGTTCTATCATGGATTTTACGGGAGTTCCGACCGCCGCCGGATTCGTCGGCGAACTCTCCTGCGACCACGCGGGAAGAATCATTCCGGCGCAAACAAAAACCATCAAAATTATTGGAAACGCTGCTATCTTTCTTTTCATTTGCCTTTCTCCTCCTATCGCCATTGATCCACGGACGCGCTGCCGATGTAACCGAAATCTCCGCCGCCCCAGAAAGTGTTCGTTCCACCTCCGGTAACGACGATTTCAATTGTAGTGCCTGGCCTGCGTTCATCGAGAGACGTAAAACCGCCTCCGACAAGCCCGCTTTCGCCTCCCGATGCCGCCCTGCGGCCTTGATAGCGGGAGGAAGGAACAACCGCGTCCATTCCTCTTTTTAACCAGCCGGCATAAGGTTCTTCGCCGGATTCCGCCCGCTTCAAAGACTGCGGATTATCCGACCAGTACAGCCATGCCGGCGTTCCGGTGTTGTCGGCAAGGTATCTGGCAAACTCTTCTTTGGTTTTGTAGCCGTTTGCCGCGACATCCGCCGCGACGATCGGATCCAGAACCAGCGTGGCCTGCCTGGTGCCAAAGGAGAAGAAACCTTCAAGCCATCCCCTGATGACTTCGTGCTGCGGAAGCGGCGAGTACCAGGCTATGTTGCTGTAGCTCCAGCCATTGAGGAAGCTGATGACGCTGTCGCTTTTCCTGAATCCTTTCTGCACGTGCAGAGGATTCCAGCCGGGCGGCAGGCCGTCTTCGTTTTCAGGCATAAAGAGATTGTTGAAACTGATGGGGTTTCCAAGAGAGCCAAGGTATGTTTCCCCGGGCTTGCCCGAGCCGCCAAGGTTTTTGGAAATCAGCGTCCAGCAGCGGCCAAGCGAGGAATTTACCTGGCTGAACGGCCCCAGAGCGCCGATCTCTTTGTTCATGCCGATCTCATCGACTATTGGGCCGTTGACGACGACCATTCTGCCGAAAGACGAAGTGGAGCTTATAAGCGAAGTCACGCCTTTTGAGGCCATGGCTAGAACGAGCGGGAAATGTTCCGGATTTACCCCGGCCATTACCGCGTTTATAGCCACCATCTCCACCGTGTAATACCATGCTTCATGTGGAGGCGACGGGCGCATCTGGCCTACCCATTCATCCGGCGCGCGGCTCGTGCCTTTCAGCATCTCGGCCACTTTCTTTTCGGTCGGAAGAATAACAGGATTGCCGTCGGTGAAATTATGCTCGTGGAAATAAGCCATCAGCTTGTCCGGCGTATCCGGAGGCAGAAGCCGCGGGCGCGGATCGCGTTTAAGATATCCGCCGCTGGAGTCTTCATTTGATAGCCTTCGTGTCAAACTGTCATAAATCTGTTCCATCATCGGCTTTCCGGAAACCGGATCGTTTCCGGCAATGTATTTCCGGCAAAGTTCCGCCGGACGGTCGGTGATGGGATGAGGCGTATAGGTAATCCGCAGATTCGGGATTCCCTTTTTGAAAGCGGTTGTGGTTACAAGTTCAACAAATCTTGAAGTGATCATCGGCACCGCAGGGATGCCCATTCTTTCCAGCGTTACCGCATGGCCGACAACTGCCGGCGAGCAGCTGCTTCAATGCCCGACCAATACTATCGCGCCTCCATCGGCCTTTTCCTTGGCTTCTTTCCAAAGATTCGGATCGTCGTCCATGTACATTCCCAACTTTTCGCGGATAACCCACGTTGTCTTCGGGTATTTGGCCTGCAGCGAAGACTGAAGCTCATTGACAAAAGGCTTGGTATTGGGATATTTCGTATCCAC
>JAIRVC010000175.1 GCA_031254095.1 Acidobacteriota bacterium | reverse complement strand
TTCTATAGTATACACTGAAAGTAACCTCATGTCCACAGCCCCTAGCATTTTGACCTATATTTTTTAAGGCGTTCAAAATGTTCAATCGCACGATAAGCCGCAATTCAGGCGGAAAATTTAGATGCGTCTGCCCTGGGGTGAGCCGATTCACGGCAGGCGGCAAGTGGTCAGCAATCAGTTGTTAGTGGTCAGAAAAATCCGCCGTGACCATCTTTGATGGTCACTTCAGGCGGGCGCGGTCATCCACTGAAAATGGCCGATATCTCCGCCCGCGTCGAGGCAATGGTATATGTTTTCAACCGCTTTGCGCACATTTGGATGCAGGGCGCCGAAGAACTCCGTATGGGAAGGCTGAATGCCGAGAAAAACCACTTCTTTACAACATGCTTTCAGCTCTTTCAATAAAAAGGTAAGAGGAAGCGAATGAGTCGTTATCAGAAAATCCGCAAAAACATCCTTTTCGTCAAGAAGGCGTATCGAACCCGCCTCAAGACCCATATCCGCCGCATCGACGAGCAGCAGCAGATCTGGTTCTTTCCTTCGCACCACGGACAATTCGTCTTCAGGCGTCTGCCCCCCGTCAATTACTTCCCAATCGCTGACCGGCCTTGTTTCCAGCATTTTCGCCAGCATTGGGCCCGCGGCGTCATCGCCTCTTAATACGCTTCCTACGGTCAATACCAGTTTGCCGCCCATGCCGAACCTCTAACCCGGATATTTCATAGCTATTTTACTAGCCACTGGCTACTAGCCACTAACAACCAGCCGTCCCATCAGATAGACGCCCGGTTGCTCCCTGATAGCGTCAAGAGCGGTTGAAAGACCGAGGAGCAGGGCTTTAGCCTCGTCGCTGAAAGAGTATGGAGAAGGATTTTTTGAGAGCAGATCACTGATCGCTGGATACAGGGAACCAAGATGTGTTTTATCGATCTGTATCTCGCCGTGACGGAGAATGCCTTCCAGTTTGTACCGGGGAACGCTTGCGTGAGGCAAAGCCTCCACAACTTCAATAAAAGCGCCGTAAGGACAGCGTATCTTCTCGCTCAGGCAGTCAATGATCCCGGTATGATGGCCGATCTGCAACGAATAGTACAGAACTTCACTGCTTTCATCGGGAATCTCCCGTTCATTGTCAACAAACTTCACGCAGAGCTGATAAAAAACAACGTCCCGCAGCCCTGTTTTTTCTTCTCCAGTCATCGCTTAACCGGCGGCGGCGGGCAGCGAAACAAGCTCGGCCTTGAGCTCTTCCAGTATTTCCCTGCGGCGCGGATCCTGCTGCTTTGCAATAAGGGCGTCAACCCCGGGTAGCGCATCGCCGCCGCCTGCCGCAAGCGCGGTCATGAATTCATCCGCAAGGTCTCTGCCGGAACAATAACCTGAAAGCAGGCGGGCTTTTCGCTCAAGCGCGACTTTCGTTTTATAGGGGATGGATTCAAAACGCAACGGAACCTGCTCGCCGGCTTTTTCAACGATCTCTGTGCGTTTTAGCTTCTGCCCAAGCAGGCCAAGGGCGACGGCGAAACCATATATGATCTGCGGCGGCGTCGGCGGGCAGCCCGGAATATAAACGTCAACTGGTACAAGCTTGTCGCTTCCGCCCCAGACGCAATAATTGTCGTGGAAAATTCCGCCCGTGCATCCACAGGCGCCGAATGATACGACGAGTTTCGGGTTGGGCGCTCCTTCGTAGGCGCGGATCGCCGGCATACGCATCATGCGCGTAATCGCGCCGGAGTAAATTAATATATCGGCATGACGGGGGCTTGGCGTGTTTTTGATGCCGAAGCGCTCGGCGTCAAAAACCGGGGTAATGGTTGAAAATATCTCAATCTCACAGCCATTGCATCCGCCGCAGTCAACGCGATAGAGATAAACGGAACGTTTGATATCGTTCAAAAGCGCCGCTTTCGCCCTGGCCATACTTTCATCAAGGGTAATCTTGTCAAGTCGGTGCTGCAACTGTTCAGAAACCTGCCGATCAATTAGCATAGAAGCTCACCTGCCTGTTTTGATTTTTCCCAGTAGCGATACGCGTCATGTTTCTGCTTGCAGTTCATGCACACGGATATCAATTCAATAGCCCGGCGCATATGTTCGTCGTCGCCGCGGCTTCTGGAAAGTATCCGCGCCGCATAATCCACCGCTTTTGCCGGAGCGAAGAATTCTCCGCACTCGCTGCATGACGCGAGCGAGTAAACGCATGTTTCCTCAAGGTCGCTCTTGTTCATGACGGCAAGTTCAAATTCAGGGCTTAATTTTATTGCGCCGGTCGGGCAGACCTCCTGACAGCGTCCGCAGTAAATGCAACGCCCATAGTTAATCGACCAGGTTGTCTTCCCCGCGGTTATATCGACGACGGTCTGTATGGAATTGGGAGGACACGCAACCGCGCAAGCCGAACAGGCAAGGCATTTCTCCGAGTCGTGATCGGGTTTTCCCCGCGCGTATTCAGGCCTTTTAACCGGCGCGAAAGGGTATTGCACGGTTGCGTTGCCGGTGCGCAATACCTCCCGTATTGTTTTCAGCATAACTTCTCCTTCAGGATTCCAACGGCGAATGCCGGCGATCAACGCAGTAGTTTTCCAGCTGCCGCCTTGACAACACCTGCTGCTTTTGCTTTTTCACATCAATGACGGCTACGCGCTCGGTGCAGGAATAACAGGGATCAATGCTGCCGACAATCATAGCGGCGTCTGAAATCGTGTTGCCCCTTAGCATATAGCGCAGAGCAGGCCAGTTGCTGTAAGTCGAGGCTTTCGCCCGCCAGCGATAGCACTTCTGATTATTGCCGATCATCGACCAGTGAAGATCTTCGCCGCGCGGCGCCTCGGTATTGGCCACCGCGTAACGATGAGGCTCGATACTCCAGGAGTCATTGAGTATGGGGCCGCCCGGAGCGTTCTCCAGCAGCTCGGATATAATGGACAGGCTGTCGAAAAACTCCGCCACGCGCACCAGCGTCCTGCCCTTGACATCGCAGCTGTCCTGCGTGATGGGCTTGCGATTCAGGGTCTTATAGGCGTCATACGGGTGACACCACCGGGAGTCGCGGGCATAACCGCTTCCCCTGACCGTCGGGCCGACCGGGCTGTAATCCCTCGCTGTTTTCCTGTCGAGAACGCCGACGCCGGCGGCGCGGTCAATGAAGTTCGGGGTCGATAAAAGCGCGTCGGCAAGGTTTTTGACGTCGCCCCGGAGTTCTTCAAGGTATTTCAGTGTGACAATCTTCTGTTCGCCAAGGATGTCCCGCCTCACGCCGCCAATAAGGTTGAGGCCATAGGTTTTGCGCGCGCCTGTCAACATCTCGGCGAGATTCATAGACTTTTCGCGCACGCGGAACATATGATGGAACCCGGTATCGAAGCCGCTGAAATGGCAGACGAGGCCTAAGTTAAGCAAATGGGAATGCAGGCGTTCGGTTTCAAGTATGATGGCGCGGATGTATTGGGCGCGCGCGGGAACCTCGATATTCTGCGCGCTCTCTATCGTCTCGACATAAGCCACTGAATGAGCGAATCCGCAGATGCCGCAGATGCGCTCCGCCAAAAAGGGAACCGTATCGTAGTTCATGCGGGATTCCGCGCATTTTTCCATGCCGCGATGCACATAGAACATGCGATAGTCGGCGTCGATGATATCTTCTCCATCGACGAACAGACGGAAGTGCCCGGGCTCATCGGAGGTGATGTGCAAAGGCCCCATGGGGATGACTGTGGTTTCCTTATCGCCCGTCTCCGACAGAAACTCGTAGTTCTCGACATCGGTCGTCGGCGCGGGGCGGAAGCGGTAGTCCATGGCGTCCTTGCGGAGAGGATAGACCCCCTGCGGCCAGTCATCGGGAAGGACAAGATTGCGATTATCGGTGATGCCTATCGCCCTGAGGCCGAACATGTCCTGGACTTCGCGCTCTCCCCAGATAACCGCTGGAACCTTTGAAGAGACCGAATAGAACTCACATGAATCCGCCGGAGTCGTAACACGTACCGTACAAAAACACGGATCTTCGGCCTCCATGGACAGCACATAGTAGATGGCGTAGGAGGCGTTAAGCGAGCGCTCATCGTTGCCGACGACCACGGAAAGCCATCCGCCACGCCCATAGTAGAGGAACTCGACCACTTCCGGGGCTTTATCGGCGGCAACATCAAACACCACCTGATCTTTCGAACCCCAGTGGACTTTCAGGATTGCGCTGCCGAAGCGTTCACGCGCGGCGGTCACATGGGACTCTCCGATTCGCGATGCAATGTCGTTATTGGTTTTCACAGCACTCTCCTACTCGCCTGTAGCCCTGCCGGATGACCCGGCGGAGGCAAAGAGATATTTAAGTATCGGCACATCGAATACATCCCCTTCTTTATGGTGCAGCACGATTGCGGTTGCCGCTTCGATCCCTCTGATCATCGGCGGCGGCGGAGCGACGCCGAACCAGATGATGACCGCCGCCAGTATGGCCTCGGGTATGAGTGTCGCGACGCCGGAATTTTTCTTTTTCATGCCGTCCGGCGCTTTCCCAAGCACCGATTTCGCAATAACCAGCATGAAGGCGGCGATGACGATCGCAAGAGCGAGACCCAGGATTATCACCAGTCCGATTGATCCGGAAACGACGCCCGCCACAAAAGCCATGACTTCCGAGATGAACATGGCTGACAAAGGAAAACCCGATAAGGCGATCAGGCCGATTATCATAAGTACGGCCGTCGCTGGCGCCGCCTCAATTATGCCCTTGATTTTGGTAAGATCGCGGGTCTTGTACTTTGCCTGCACGCTTCCGGAAAGGCAGAACACCAGGGCTTTCGTAAATCCATGCATCACGCAGTGCAATAAAGCCGCCGCTACGCCGTATGGGCCGCCAAAACCAAGGCAAAGCGCCACAATGCCAATATTTTTGACGGATGAATACGCCAGTTTGCGCTTCAGATCGTCCTGCCTGAAGACGGCAAAGGCCGCGAGCACTACCGAAAGAATCCCGATGGACATCATTATGATCTGCGGGAAGGAGGAACCGACGGTCTCCACGGCGATTGTATAAAAGCGGATAATAATCAGCACGGCGCATTTGGACGACGCGCCGGAAAGCAGCGCCGACGCGGAACCGGGAGCTTCCGAGTACGCGTCGGGAAGCCATGTGTGCATCGGGAACAGTCCCGCTTTGGTGCCGAATCCGATAACCACAAATACAAACGCTATCTGGATAAGCATCGCGTCGAACTGCGGCGCGTACGGCATCAGCGACGTCCAGAATACCGCCTGATGCGGATCGGGCATGATATCGGCGGCATTGGCATAGACAAGCAGCGTTCCATAAAGACCGAAGGCCACGCCGACGGTACATACGATTACGTACTTCCAGGCCGCCTCCAAAGAAAGCTTGGTATTGTACGCGCCGACCATAAACACCGTCGCCAGCGTCGTCGCCTCCACGGCGACCCACATCGTGATGACGTTGTTCGACAAGGCCACCATCAGCATCGTGAATACAAAGAGATTAAAAAAGACGTAATACTGTTTCAGCCGCGAGGGCGTAAAAGCGCCTTCTTCAAGATCATGCCGAATACTGGAAAGCGAATGCCAGCCCGTCAGCAACCCGATAGCGCCAATAATGAAGATGAACACCGCGCCAAGCGCGTCAAGGTATAGCCACCCGCCCAGGGCATATATCGCCTCATTGCCCGTCGCCGCGACAAAGGCGAGATAACAGGAGAGCGCGCATACGACCGCCACGGACGCCATATGTATCGCTTCGTAGAACAAAGAGGGCAACAGGCGCGATGGAAGCGCGGCCATCAGCACCGCCGCCAGAAGCGGCGCGGCTACGAGAAATATAATTAATGTCGGTAATTCCATGTGTCTCTAGCCTTTCAAATCCATTATCTCGTTGGAGTCAAGCGTCCCGACATGCTTATGAATGCGTACCGCCATAACAACCATGATAATTACCGCGAAGAGCGCGTCGGTAGCTATGCCTATCTCGACAAGCGCGGGCGCTTTGGGAGCAAGCAGAGCCAAAGACAGGTGTGATCCGTTTTCCATCAGGCAGTACCCGAATATCTGTTTCACGATATTGCGTTTCGATATGATGCAGGTGAGCCCGATGAAAAAATGCGCCAGCGAGATCGCCAGGGCGGGTCTGACCTCAATGGCAGTGGGCAACTCAATGCCGCTGACGGCTATAAAGCAAAGCAGTACTTCGGCCGCGACGAGAAGAATCGCCCCAAAAGAAGATATGACAGGCGGAAGCTCCAATTCCTTCCCGCCCATTTTCTTCAGGCCCAGAATAAATATTATTGGAAGGAGGATCACCTTCATGGCAAAGGCGGTCACCGCCCATTTGTATAATTCCCCGGAATGCGTCACTGCGCCGAGCGTTACAAAAACAGCTACGAGAATCAGAGACTGGGCGCCATAGATGTATGCCGCCGCTTTCGGCGATTTGACCAGAATAATGATCAATGAAGTCAGTATTAGAAAGCTTCCGAGGGTATTGATTAAAACATATCCGTTCACGATCGCCTCCTAACCCAGCCATGCGGCGGCAATAAAACTTGAGCACACCGTCATAATGATCAAAACAATGAATACGCACGTCATAGCCTTGGGAACCGGGTCGGATTTCGCAACGGCTTCCGAAGCCTCGCCGGGCAATACCTTACCCATCCAGTTAAGGAACCACGCAAAACAGGCGACGGTTTCAACGAGCGCCACCACGATGATCGTGACAAGCAGCCAGTCGCCCCGCGCCGCGTCAAAGCTTCCCGCAAAAATGGCAAACTTGGAAAAGAATCCGTTCAGCGGAGGAACGCCCGATATAGCCAAAGCGGCGACGGCAAAACCGACGCCAAGAATGGGACGCTTTTTAAGCACGCCTTTGAGTTGAGGGAACATTCGCGTCCCCATTGTGTAGCTGAAAGCGCCCGCTATCAGAAAGAAGAGCGTTTTGGCAAAGGCATGATTAAATATGTGCATCAGGCTTCCTTTGAAAGCCAGTTCGCTCCCGAAGACGAAGAACCCGAAACCCAGGAAAATATAAGAAATCTGGGAGATGGTCGAAAAGGCGAGCAATCGCTTCATATCCCTTTGCGGCAGATACATGAAGACACTGAACAAAAGCGTCAGTATCGCGCCCGCTACGATGACCCAGCCGACGACATCCGGTATCGCGCCGGCTTCCACCAGGATTCGCGCGACAACCGCGACGCCGACCTTTACCATTGACGCGCCATGGAGGTAGGCCGAAACCGGCGTGGGCGCTTCCATGGCCGATGGTAGCCACATATAAAAAGGC
>JAIRVC010000080.1 GCA_031254095.1 Acidobacteriota bacterium | reverse complement strand
CATTAGCTGATCTTGGATATTATCTCATTTACCCAGGTTTTTCCGCAAGTGGCGCGCGGTTCAAATCCAACTTTGATACTTTGTCAAAACTTATACGTTGCTACGTTATGAATAGCCGACAACAGGATTAATCCAAAAAACTATACGATTTTACGAGATTCAGCGCTAAAATCAAGCTTCGCGTGCGGCGCGGGAGACTTTCGGCCTGTCTGCCGACGGACAGGCGGCGGCGAAGGTAAAAAGTTGACATGTTGGTTATAATCGAAAAATGAATATTTTCAATCGTTACGCGCCGTTTATTCAAGATTTTATATATCAGAACAGCTGGGGATCGCTGCGGGCCATACAGGTCGCGGCGGCGGAAGCGGTATTTAATACGGACAACAACGTATTGCTTACCGCCGCCACCGCTTCCGGGAAAACCGAGGCGGCATTTTTCCCCATCCTGACCCTGTTTACCGAAGATATGCCAAAATCCGTCGGCGCTCTATACATCGGCCCCTTAAAAGCACTCATCAACGATCAGTTCATGCGCCTCAACGATTTATGCCGCGAAGCACGCATTCCCGTCTGGCATTGGCACGGCGACGTCGGGCAATCGCACAAAAACAAACTTTTGAAAAATCCTTCCGGCATTCTGCAGATTACCCCCGAATCACTGGAGGCTTTGCTGCTTCACAAACACGCCGATATCGCCCGGCTGTTCGGCGACCTGCGGTTTGTTGTGATTGATGAAGTCCACTCCCTGCTGCGCGGCGACCGCGGCGGGCAGACCCTCTGTCTGATCGAGAGACTTTCAAAACTTTCGGGCGCCAACCCGAGAAGAATCGGTCTTTCCGCCACGGTGGGCGACCCGGAAAACACGGGAAAATTTCTATCGTCGGGCACGGGAAGAAACACGCTGATTCCAAGGATTGAGGCCAGAGGCATCAGGTGGCGGCTCTCTATGGAGCATTTTTTTGTTCAGGGCGTCCAGCCGGCGGACGACCGGGATGTTCCTTTCGCCTCTCCGGTCTTGGACGTAAAAACGGATAAAGCGCCTGAAAACGCGGATCCGGGCATGGGATATATCTTTGAGCATACCAAAGGGAAAAAATGCCTGGTATTCTCAAATTCAAGGGAAGAATGCGAAGCGGTTACAACGACCCTGCGCCAATACTGTGAAATTAACCGCGAACCCGACAGATTTTTAATACACCACGGCAATCTGTCCGCTTCTTACAGGGAGACCGCGGAAGCGGTTATGAAAGACGAGGAACAGTATCAGACGACCGTAACCACGGCTACTCTTGAGCTTGGTATAGATATCGGGCGTCTTGAACGCGCCTTCCAGATAGACGCGCCGTTTACCGTATCCTCGTTTTTGCAAAGGATGGGACGCACGGGCAGGCGCGATCTGCCGCCCGAAATGTGGTTTGTCATACGGGAGGAACAGCCTGAAGCCAGAGCCATGCTGCCGGTAACGATTCCGTGGGCGCTGATTCAGGGTATCGCGCTGGTTCAACTGTATGTCGAGGAACGCTGGGTGGAACCGCCCAAACTGGACAGACTGCCTTTCAGCCTTCTGTATCATCAAACCATGTGTACGCTGGCTTCCTGCGGAGAAATGTCGCCCGCGGGGTTGGCTTCCCGCGTGCTTTCGCTGAGCTATTTCCACAGAATCACGCAGGACGATTACAGGCTTC
The DNA here is from genome assembly GCA_031254095.1 of Acidobacteriota bacterium. Taxonomy (GTDB): domain Bacteria; phylum Acidobacteriota; class UBA6911; order UBA6911; family UBA6911; genus UBA6911. Next base: position 1,307 of record JAIRVC010000080.1, on the reverse strand, counting down.
TGCTGAGGCATCTTATGGCCGCGGATCATATTCAGAAAATCGACGACGGCGGGCTTATAGTCGGACTGGCGGGAGAAAGGCAAACGAATTCATATAAATTTTACGCCGTATTTAAAGAGAACGAAGAATACACCGTCCGCAGTAAAACCCATGAACTGGGCACGATAGTACAGCCGCCGCCGGTCGGCGAGAAAATAGCGCTGGCTGGACATGTATGGATCGTAGAGGAGATCGACCACAAACGCCGGCTGGTGTACTGCGCGCAGGTTAAAGGCAAGGTTCCGGCGTATTTCGGCCAATGCCCCGGAGATATCAACACCAAAGTTCTTGAGAAAATGAAAGACATCCTGCGCGAAAACACGGTCTACCCATATCTGATGAAAAACGCGGTTGTAAGGCTTGACGAGGCAAGACGCGCCGCCGTCAACTCAAGCCTTACGGAAACGCCTCTTATCTGTCTGGGCGGCGATATGTGGTGCCTGTTTCCATGGCTTGGAACCTATGCGTTCCTCGCGCTTGAACGGTTCATCAAAATAAAATGCGCGGCCTTGCTGGGGCTGGAGACTATGGACTCATCAAGGCCATATTTTATACAGTTCCGGATGAAAGCCGCGAAAGAAGATTTTTTCAGGATTCTGGGCGAAATGGAAAAACAACCGCTCGACCCGATGGAGCTGATATACAAAGGGGAAATTCCACTGTTTGAAAAATACGACGAATTTCTGCCCGAAGAACTTGTAAAAAAAGGCTTCGCTTACGGCATTCTAGGCATAGACGAAATGAAACAGCGTATCCGCGGCTGGCGGGGGATGAATGAACAGGGATAAGATGATGGCTACTCACATCGTCCCGATTTCTTGTTTCGGGTTACCTGAACCAATGTAAACGAATACCCTCTTTGCTCCCTATGGCTTCAAACTCGTGATGGTCAGACGTTATAAGTTCACCGTTGGATATTAAGGTTTGCGCAAGCGCGATTGAATCAGCAAGCGAAATTTTATAGGATGCTTTCAGCCGTCCCGCTTCGACAAAAATCTTGTCGGTGATTTCTGCATTAATCTCAACCGGGAGTTTCCCAAATTCCGCCGCCATCAGGTTGGCCTGTTCTTTGCCTCGCGAGCGGTAAGCATCATAATAAACCTCCAAAAAGTTAATCTTGTGCATTACGATTTTCGCTTCGCCATTATTTGCGGCATTGATGGCATCGGCTACCATGTCGGCGCCCGGTTCATCTTGCAATAAAGCAATCAGAGCGCAAGCGTCCAAAACGTAATGGTTCATAGCTCCAGCTCTTCGTCGGCGCGTTT
>JAIRVC010000049.1 GCA_031254095.1 Acidobacteriota bacterium | reverse complement strand
CGCGCCGGGGCGGATGCGCATTCCGTAAAAGGAACGAAGAACGAAAACCATTGATGCGATCAAAAACGCCGCGGCAATGCCCATCTTGAGTCCGACGCTGGAAGACGTCATGCTTACCGCCAGCTCAACCGCCAGAAGGCCGAACAGAGTGGTGAACTTGATCACCGGATTCATCGCAACGGAAGACGTATCCTTGAACGGATCGCCCACCGTGTCGCCGATTACCGTCGCGTCATGAAGCGGCGTTCCTTTTTCTTTCAACTCTACTTCGACGATCTTTTTGGCGTTATCCCAGGCCGCTCCGGCGTTCGCCATAAAGATGGCCTGGAAAAGCCCGAAAAGCGCGATGGAAATCAGATAACCTATGAAGAAAAACGGCTCGACAAACGCAAAGGCCAGCGTGGAGAAAAATATCGTCAGGAATATATTGAACATCCCTTTCTGCGCGTAGCGCGTACAGATGGCAACCACCTTTTTACTGTCGCTCACCGACGCCTTTTCCACCCCTTCGAGCTTGATGTTGTTCTTAATAAATTCAACCGCGCGGTAAGCGCCCGTCGTTACCGCCTGCGTTGACGCGCCGGTGAACCAGTAAATCACCGCGCCGCCCATAATCATGCCAAGTAAAAACGGCGGATGTAAAAGCGACAGGTTCTGAATGAATTCCGCCTGAAGGCCGTTGGTCAGAAGCACGATGATCGAGAAAATCATCGTCGTCGCTCCGACCACGGCGGTTCCGATTAAAACAGGCTTGGCCGTAGCCTTGAACGTATTGCCCGCGCCGTCGTTTTCTTCCAGCAGTTCCTTGGCTTTTTCAAATTTGACGTCAAAGCCGTATTCTTTTTTGATCTGCTCTTTGGCATCCGGCATCTGCTCGATCAGCGAAAGCTCGAACACCGACTGCGCGTTGTCCGTAACCGGGCCGTAGGAATCGACGGCGATTGTAACGGGCCCCATCCCCAGAAAACCGAAAGCCACAAGGCCGAAGGCAAACACCGCCGGCGCCAGCATAAGGCTGACAAAGCCCAGCGTGCTTACTCCATACGCTATTGCCATCAAGGCAGCTATCGCAAATCCCAGCCAGTAGGCACTGAAATTTCCCGCCACGAATCCTGAAAGAATTCCTAGGGAAGCGCCTCCCTCGCGTCCCGAAGTCACAACCTCGCGCACATGCTTGGATTCGGTCGAGGTAAACACCTTGACCAGTTCCGGGATAATCGCGCCGGCCAGTGTGCCGCAGGTGATGATGGTCGACAGCTTCCACCACAGCGACCCGTCGCCGAGGTCGTTAAGCAGGAAGTAGGAAACAGCGTAGGTGATCGCCACGGAAACGATGGATGTCAGCCAGACCAGCAAGGTGAGGGGCGATTCAAAATTCATTTTTTCCGCGTTTTTGTAACGGGCTTTTGTGATCGCCTCGTTAATCCAATATGACAGGCCGCTGGCGATAATCATCATAATGCGCATAACGAAAATCCAGACCAGCAGCGGCACCTGGTATTGCGGCAAAACCGCCAGCAGAATAAAAGTAACCAGCGCGACTCCTGTAACGCCGTAAGTTTCAAAGCCGTCGGCGGTCGGGCCGACCGAGTCGCCGGCATTGTCGCCGGTGCAGTCCGCGATCACGCCGGGATTGCGGGCATCGTCTTCCTTGATCTTGAATACTATCTTCATGAGATCGGATCCGATGTCGGCGATCTTGGTAAAGATGCCGCCGGCGATGCGCAGCGCGGCCGCGCCGAGCGATTCACCGATGGCGAAACCGATGAAACATGGGCCCGCGTAATCTCCCGGAATAAAAAGGAGTATGCAAAGCATTATGAACAGCTCAACGCTGATCAGCGCCATGCCTATGCTCATTCCGGCTTTCAGCGGTATGGCATAGCACGGATAAGGTTTGCCTTGCAGACTGGCGAAAGCCGTGCGCGAGTTGGCAAACGTATTAATGCGTATGCCGAACCACGCGACGCAGTAGCTTCCGCCGATGCCGATAAGAGTGAAGATCAAAATGGTGATGACCTTCGCCGCGGCAAAATCCTGGAGCACGCCGTAGTAAATCAACACAATGGCGCCGATGAAGATTTCCAGAATGAGAATAAACTTGCCCTGCGTGACCAGATAGGTTTTACAGGTTTCGTAAATAAGTTCCGAAATCTCGCGCATCGATTTATGAACGGGAAGATTTTTCAACTGCCTGAAAATGACAAGCCCGAACAAAAGTCCCAATACGCAGACGACCATGCCCGCAGTCAGCAGAGTACGGGCGTTTATGCCCCGAAAATCGACCTGTCCCAAATCCGGAAGAACCAGTGACGCCTCGCCGCCGAGATGCGGCGTGATTGCGTGTTCCGAACCGGGGTTATGGTATGACTCGTGGTAGCGCGAATGCGTTGAAGGCGTCAAAGAATCATCGCCCGTAAAATCCGGCGTCTGGGCCGACGCCGCAGGAATAACGGCGAATACGCAGACGAGAAGCATCGTAATCCCGGCAGCCGCTCTCACGCGGGCGGCAATCCGTTCGTTAAAAAATGGCGACCTCATACTCATCAAAAATTCTCCTGATCAGCAAAAATGGATGCGAAACTCCAAAACCATGCCGGCTGTACCAGCCTGAAAAAACTACTAATTATACATCAGTTTACGGATATTTATACTTTCTTTTACTTCCTGGCGCGAGCCCTTACTTTTTTAACCTTTTGCGATGCGGTTCTTTCGGTATGCGTATTTCAAATCCGGCGGCGTTTAGCTGCCTGCGGTAATTTTCACGCAGCGCCGCAAAAAACGGATGATATTTTTCCGAACCGTAATCCGGAAACGTCCAGGGAAAAGATTTCCACCGCCCGTCCTGATAATGCAGCGTTACCTCGGCGTAAATGCCATCGGAAACCAGTATCCTGTGAAAAAAATTCTTGGTTGAAGCAAGTACGATCTTCGATTGCTCCATGTACCCGGGATCAAGATTGACGGGGCGCAAAACGGCCAGATACTTTCCGGCCATTGCCGCTTCCAGCTCGTTGGCGGCAATTTTCGCGCCGGCGACGGCGGGCGCTTCAATAAGATCGGCGAAGCCCAGAAAGCGGCGATAAAGCGGGCTTCCCATTTCCGCGTCGTAATACCCTGTCCAGTCAAAAGGAAAAATCTCGCTGCGGGCGTCGATAGCGCCGAAAAGCGCCGTCAGCTTTTCTTCCGTTTCCGGCAAAAGCTCCGGAATTGACGTAAGAACGCCCACGATAAGTTTGACCGGAAGCGTCTCCCGAATTATTCCCATAAATTTCTGCCCACTGACCATTAGCCGCCGTAAGGCGGCTCGGAATAAATTCACTTCAGAAGCGGGCAACCGGGGCGGTTGCTCCTGCTGATCACTGACCACTGACGGCTGACCACTAGCCGCCGTAAGGCGGCTTATATTCAATCGGATCAACAATGCCCGCTTCGGCAAAACCGCGGCGGCGCAAAACGCAGGAATCGCAGACGCCGCAGGCCAGCCCGTCAGGCGCGGGATCGTAACAGCTGTGCGTGATTGAGTAATCAACGCCCGCCTGAATTCCGGCGCGAATGATTTCCGCTTTAGTCATATTCATAAGAGGCGCGTGAATCCGAAAACGGGAAGTTCCCTCAACGCCCGCCTTTGTCGCCAGAGCGGCAAGCCTTTCAAACGCCTCCAGGAATTCCGGTCGGCAGTCGGGATAGCCGGAGTAATCAACCGCGTTGACGCCGATGAAAATGTCCTGCGCTCCTATAACCTCGCACCAGCCGAGCGCAAGGCTGAGAAAAATAGTGTTGCGCGCCGGAACATAGGTAATGGGTATTTCGGCGGACATCCGGCCGGAATCGCGTTCTTTTGGAACTTCGATATCCGCCGTAAGCGCCGAGCCGCCGAAAACCCGCAGGCCGACCGGCGCGATAACATGATCCCGGACTCCAAGTGCGAGCGCAACGCGCCGGGCCGCGTCAAGTTCGCACCGATGACGCTGTCCGTAGTCAAAGCTTAACGCGTAAACATCGAATCCCTGCTTAATTGCAATGGCGATCACCGTAGTGGAATCCAGCCCGCCGCTTGCCAACGTCACCGCTTTTTTCATGAATCCTTATTTCTCCCGGTTAGCGCCCGGCGCGGGCGGCGAAGGCAAAATACATAAAATAGCGTTCGATTTTGTCTGCGTCCGCTTCAAATGTGCCGTCAAAAAACAGGCGCAGGAATTCGTCGCGCGCGCGAAGGACCTCTTTAAGGCGGTATGCGTACTTTGTACCGATAGTAACTTCAACAGTGGCGCTGAATAAATCAATCGCGCGATCAATCGCGCGCGCCTCGCGAACATGGTTTCCGTTTCGATGCGCTATGATGGCGCGGCCTACCTCGGAGCCGATATTACCCATTTGTTCGTTAAAAGTTAATTGCGCCCACCGCGCGCGATCAAACCTGTATTCCGCCATCTACCTTTACCTTCTCCGCGACAATTTCGCAAATCAGCTGCTGACCACTGACCACTGACCAATTATGTTAAAATAACAAATTTTTTGGAGAAATAAGAAATAATGCTGCAAATCAAGGGACTCGGTAAAGCGTACCGGGGAGAATGGCTTTTTCGCTCGCTCGACTTTCAGATTAACGGCAAAGACCGCATCGGCCTTGTCGGCGACAACGGAACCGGAAAATCAACGCTTATGAAAATGCTTGCCGGGCTTCTGCCGCCGGACGAAGGCGAAACAATCGGCGCGAAAGAGCTGACTTTCGGGTATCTTCCGCAGGACGGCCTTTTCGCGCGCGGGCACACGCTGCTTGAAGAAACGCTGACGGTTTTCGACTCGTTAAGGGCGATAGAGCGCGAGATTCGCCGCCTTGAAGAAGAATTAGCCCAAAGCAGCCCGGATACGCCCGAACACGAAAAACAACTGGAACGCTACGCGCTGCTCTCGCAGCAGTTTCAATTGAAGGAAGGCTATTCGGTTGAAGCCAGAGCCGGCGCGGTGCTCCACGGGCTTGGTTTCACGAAAGACGACATGCGGCGTCCCTGCGAGGATTTCAGCGGCGGCTGGCAGATGCGCATCGCGCTGGCAAAACTCCTTTTGCAGCAGCCCAACCTGCTTCTTCTTGACGAGCCGACAAACCATCTGGATCTTGAAGCCAGAAACTGGCTGGAAGATTACCTGCAATCATATCCGCACGCCGTAATGCTGGTCTCGCACGACCGCTATTTTCTGGATGCTTCCGTCAACAGAATTATGGATATACGCAATCGTTCCGTGCATTTCTATCACGGAAATTACGCCGCCTTTACGCGCCAGCGCGAAGAACGCATGACGCAGCTTGTTGCGGCACACGAAGCCCAGCAGAAGGAAATCGCCAGGATAAAGGCTTTCGCCGACCGGTTCCGCTACAAGGCGACAAAGGCGGCGCAGGTGCAGAGCCGTCTCAAGGAACTGGAGCGGATGGAATTGATCGAAATTCCTTCGGAGGCGAAACCTATTCGTCTGAAATTTCCGGAAGGCCCGCGCACCGGGCGAACCGTTCTTGAACTGTCAAACGTCAGCGCGGGATACGGCGAAACGCCGATTTTCCGCGATCTGAATTTCATTCTGGAAAAAGGCGAGCGCGTCGCGCTGGTGGGGCCGAACGGCGCCGGAAAATCAACCCTGATGAAAATACTGGCCGGGCGGCTTCCGCTCTTTTCGGGAGAACGCGTGGAAGGGCACAACGTTGTCGTTTCCTATTTTTCGCAGGATCAGGAAGAACTCCTTTCCTCTACAAAAACGGTCT
>JAIRVC010000398.1 GCA_031254095.1 Acidobacteriota bacterium | reverse complement strand
TGGAAATAATAGGTGTCGTCAGAGACAACCCTTTTCAAAACCCGTCAGCGTATGAAGCATTGAAAGGCGACAGAAAAGGCGCTTATTCGCGCCGTATTAACCAACAGCATAGTTTTGTGTATGAAGTACTGCACAACACCGAAAACCTCACAGACGCTAAGGAAACGCTGATAAATTGTCTGTGCGGGCGAATTGCCAAATTGTTTGCGCCGCGCGGTGCTCGTAACCTCGACATATTTCTCTATATGCCTCGGTTCCTGCGCTCCGTGCGCCTCGCACTTCATCCCGCGCAGACAATTTATCAGCGTTTCCATATATGGAGAGCCGTATAAAGGCATAAGGCATAGTGAAGATTATACGCATGTGGACGCATTACGAATAGGAACCCCATACTCAGGCCAATATAAATACGCAAATATAGATATATACTCAAAACGGGAACAGCGTGTCTTTTTCCATGGAAAACACGCTGTTCCCAAGGTAACGGAGGCTTAAAATGAAATTATCGGCAGCGGAAAGAGCGATTGCGGTTGTCGGCGTCGGAGCGATTCTGCCCGACGCGCCCAACGCGCCAAAATTCTGGAAAAATATTCGCGAAGGCGTTTACAGTATAAGAGAGGTTCCACGAAACCGCTGGAATCCAGACCTTTATTACGACGCCGATCCCAAGGCTCCGGATAAAACCTATTCAAAAATCGGCGGTTGGGTTCGCGACTGGGAATGGGATCCGCTGAAATGGAAGCTTCCGATTCCGCCGCGCGTCAGTCAGTTGATGGATCTCACCCAGAAATGGGGTATAGCGACGGCGCGCGAGGCGCTGGCCGATTACGGCTGGCCGGCCCGCCCGCTTGATCGTGAGCGCACCGCCGTTATTTACGGGAACGCCATGGGCGGCGATATGCATCTGTATTCGGCCGCAAGGATATTTTTCCCCGAATTTACCGAAGAACTCAAAAAAGCTTCCGGCTTTGCCTCGCTGCCTCCGGATGCGCGTAAATCCATTATTGAACAGATGTACGAAGGGATAGACGGCAAAATGCCGCCCATTACGGAAGACACCATGCCGGGAGAGCTTTCAAACATCCTGGCCGGACGCATCGCGGCGCTTTACGATTTCAAAGGGCCTAATTACGTTTCCGACGCCGCCTGCGCTTCCACTATGGCCGCCATGACCGCGGCCGTAAGCGGGCTGGTTGACGGCGATTACGACGCCGTGCTGACCGGCGGCATCGACGCCAATATGAGCCCATCGACATTTGTAAAATTCTGCAAGATCGGAGCGCTGTCGCCGACCGGATCGCGCCCCTACGCCGCCGGGGCGGACGGCTTTATCATGGGCGAAGGCGGCGTGACTTTTATCTTGAAGCGTCTGGCAGATGCCGAGCGTGACGGCGACAAAATTTACGCCGTTATTCGGAGCATCGGCGGATCCAGCGACGGAAAAGGGAAAGGGATTACCGCGCCCAATCCGGCCGGTCAAAAATTATGCGTCCGCCGCGCCTGGGAAAAAGCCGGTGTTCGTCCCACGCCCGGAATTCTGATTGAAGGGCACGGCACATCAACGCCTGTCGGCGATGCCGCCGAGCTTCAGGCTTTGAGCGAATCATTTCAGGAATTCGGCCTGCCGGCGGGTTCCATTGCCCTGGGTTCCGTAAAATCCAACTTTGGGCACCTCAAAGGCGGCGCGGGCGCGCCTGGGATCCTGAAAGCGGTTTTCGCCCTGCATGAAAAGCTGCTGCCTCCGAGTCTTAATTTCAAAGAGCCTAATCCTGATGTGGATTTCGCCCGCATACCTTTTTATGTAAATACGGAATTGCGTCCCTGGGATATTGCGCCCGGGGTTGCGCGCCGCGCGGCGGTCAGCGCCTTCGGCTTTGGCGGCACAAATTTTCACACTGTGCTTGAGGAATACGTCCCCGGAAGAATCGCTTCGGAATCCCGTTCTTCGATAGCCGTTCCCGGCGCGGCGGAAGCAGCCTCACCCGCGGCGAATCTTAAAGCCCCTCTGCGCGGCGCGCTGGTCGTTGGGGCGGCTTCGGAAGCGGAACTGAAAACAAGGCTGCAAGCCGCACTGAAAGACGCCGAAGCCGGAAACGCTCCCGCGCCGTCCGCGCCGTCCGAATCGGATCTTCGCGCCGGCGCGCGCGTGGCGATTGACTACGGCGACGCGGCCGAACTTGCCGACAAGCTTGCCCGCGCGATCAAGGCGCTTGAGGAAAATCAGGCCGCGCGCTGGAAGGCGCTTCGCCCCAAGGGAATTTTCTTCGGCAAAGGGCCCGCGCCCAAAGTGGCGTTTCTGTTTACCGGGCAGGGTTCGCAATACGTCAACATGGCGCAGGAACTGCGCCGGACGGAGACGATTGTCGGCGACGTGTTCAGGGAAGCCGACCGCGTCATGGAACCGCTGCTTGGAAAGCCTCTGACCGATTGCATCTATCTCGACAAATCGGATGAAGCGGCGCTTGCGGAGGCTGAAAACGGCCTCAAGCAGACGGCCATAACGCAGCCCGCGGTGCTGGCGACGGAAACGGCGCTCGCGCGTCTTATCGGCGCTTACGGTATCACGCCCGATATGGTCATGGGACACAGCCTTGGCGAATACGGCGCGCTGGTCGCGGCCGGAGCGATCACGTTTGAAAACGCCCTTAAAGCCGTAAGCGCGCGCGGTCAGGAAATGACCAAATGCGCCATGGACGACAACGGCCTGATGGCCGCCGCCTTCGGCCCGATTGATGAAATACAGAAGGTTCTCGACGGCATTTCAGACTATGTCGTTATCGCCAATATCAACAGCTCAAAGGAAGCCGTTATCGGCGGCAGCACGGCGGGCGTTGAAAAAGCGGTCGCCGCGTTGCAGGAAGCCGGATTCCGCGCGCAGGTATTGCAGGTCAGCCATGCTTTCCATACAAGCATCGTCGCGCCGGCGGGCGAAGGCCTGACCAAGGTTCTGGAAAAAATGGACATCCAGCCCGCGGCGATTCCGATTATCACGAATGTCACCGGCGGGTTTTATCCGATGGGGCCCGGAGTTGTTCCCGAAATGATCGACCTTCTGGGACGCCAGGTTTCCTCGCCGGTGCAGTTCATAAAAGGCCTTAATACGCTGTACGACGCCGGGGCGCGTGTTTTTGTCGAAATGGGGCCTAAGCGGATTCTTTACGGATTTGTTGAAGACGTACTCGGCAACCGCGATGGAGTTACGTCGCTCTTTACCAATCATCCCCGCATCGGCGAAGCCGCGTCGGTGAATCTGGCGCTGTGCGGCCTCTATGCCGCGGGGCTGGGATGCGGAACGCCAGCGAAGGAAATTGAAAAAAGCGCGCCTGTTACGTCAGCCCATGAAGTCAGCGCCGCTATTTCAGCCGCGCCCGCGCCCGTCGCGCGATATCAGGCGGCAGCGCCCGCCGCGCCGCGTCCGGCGGGTACGGCGCTTGCCGCGAGCGGCCGCAGCGCGATTACGACGGAGCTTGGGAAGCTGTTCGCGGAATTTATGGACAAAAGCTTTCAGGTTTATTCGCGGGGATACGACGGCGCGTCAGCGCCGTCCGGCATCTGCGTCACCGGCGCGTCTCTGGGCCTGCCGGGCGTGGACGGAGTTTTTCAGGATTCCAATATAGAGCGCCTGCT
>JAIRVC010000388.1 GCA_031254095.1 Acidobacteriota bacterium | reverse complement strand
TTCTCCGGATCCAATAAGCGGTCAAGAGAAGATCTGCTTGTGCCCATACGCTTTGCCATTGTTATTTTGCTGATTCCCTGGTTTTTCATTTCCCGGGCAATCTGCCAGGCAATCACTTCTTTAACCGCGTGAGCGTTGACTGTTTCAAAAATGCCTTCTTCCCGCAGGAAGTCATCGAATCTTCCCCCCGCGTGTTCCTGATTTACTTGCGGCGTTTTATTCATATCGTTATCTCATGATTCTTTTCCCAGTATCCAGTCCACTATATTAATCTGCCTTACCCCGTTGCGCGATCCGTTTTCGTGATCCGCGGTGATCAGGATTTTTTCGTTGTGGTCGGGGATTTTGTCGAAGGGCGCGAGTTCGCGGGCAAGCGTTTCAGGGCTTTTTACGGATTGCGAAACCTGTATGTATCTTGTGCGGCCGCCGCTGTCACGGGCGACAAAATCGACTTCGCGGTTTCCGATTTTGCCGATCCATACCTGATTTTTCCGGCGCAATAGCTCCAAAAAAACGATGTTTTCCAGCATGTGCCCGCTGTCGGCCGAGAGTTCTTTGCCCAAAAGCGCGGTCCGAAAACCTGTGTCAACGATATAATACTTTTCCTGCGTAGCCAGATGCTGCTTTCCTTTTATGTCGTAGCGCGTCGCGCGATAAAACATGTATGAATCTATAAGCGTTGAAATGTATTTTGCGACTGATTTATTGTCTACTTTTTTCCCTGAATTGGTGAGGACTTTTGCGATATTTCCGGGCGATGCCGGCGAACCGATGCCGTCCATCAAAAAATTTACAACTTCCTGATAGGAAATATCAGAATGGACTTTATATCGGGTTTTTATATCATTTTCGTAAATATTTCTATAAACGGTCTGTAAATATCTGAATGAATAGCTTTCATTTACTTTCGCCAGTTTCACCGCTTCCGGAAAACCGCCGGTTCTGAGGTAATTGCCAAAAGCCCTGTCGGTATTTTCTTTGCCTCCGGCGAATTCCAGATATTCCGCAAACGAAAACGGCAGAACATGTATTTCAAATTGCCGCCCCGTCAACAATGTCGCGAGTTCGCCCGACAATAAGCAGGCGTTCGAACCGGTTACATACAAATCGACTTTTGGATGGACAAACAGGCCTTCGAGCAGTTTCTGAAATTGCGGGATATTTTGAATCTCGTCGAGGAAAACATAATTCATTTTTTCCGTGCGTATCGCCCGCATGACAAAATCGTAAACATCTTTCCAGCCATTCTCGGCAAGGAACCGGTATTCGGGTTCGTCAAAATTTATTGACAGCACCGGAGCGTCCGGCGTTTCTGTTTTCAGCGCTTCCCGGTATTGCGCAAGAAGCGTCGATTTCCCAACCCTCCTTGCGCCGGTGACAACCTTGATCAGGTTTTTGTCCCGAAGATCGGCAAGCGTTTCCAGATATTCACGCCGGAGAACCTGTTCCATTTCCATATTTACCTCGCTCGCCTCGCTTTTGACCGGTAAACACTGCATTGTGCGGAGTTATAGGAATATACGCGGCATTTAATTCCTATAACTTTTGTATTATGCCATGTATTGGGAATTTATATGATTTTAATTCCTAATACTTACGACTGCGGAAAGCCGATGATGCTCAGCGATTTAATGCCGTCAATCAATCGCTTTGAGCGGGAAATCCACCGACAGGCCGAAATTTTTTTCCATGGAGGCTTTTATTTCCTGCTCATCGGACAGCGTTTTTTCGGACGTATTGCCGTCGTCATGTATTTTTAGCACGTTTCCGGTCAGCGTTATGCTGCCGGTTTCCGTTACCAGGTTAAGCAGACGGCCCTTTCTGAACATGGAATCCCTGCCTCTTGACTGATACTCGCTGAGCGCGAGGAAATCGACGGGGTCGCACGGCTCTTCGGAAAACAGCAGCAGACGCTCTCTTTTGCCGTTTACTATTCTGTGTATGGTCGTGCCGGATTTGCCTTTTTCAATCTCGAAAATATTCGCGCCCGATTCCTGAAATCCGGTGACGTCGAGATACAGCGCGTTTTGCGGCGACGGGCCGCCAAACCCGACGTCGCAGAAATATCGCACGCCGTCTATGGTTACTACCGTTGCCCTGTGCGAGATGGGCATAACGTCCGGGAAATTCCAAACGACCCGGACGGCCAGAGCGTAGCAATCGTATCCAAGGCTTATGAGCAAACCCATAAAAGCGGCGTTCAGCTCGAAGCAATATCCGCCCCGGCGGCGCAGCACGATTTTATCGTACAGCTCCGGTATGCCGAGCGAAATATAGGCATCCGCGTCGTATATGTCGAGGTTTTCAAACGGAACGGTTCTCTGGTGGCAAAGAACCAGCCTGTCAAGCGTTTCTTTATCGGGCCCGTCTATCGAGCTTATCCCGATGCGCTCCAGATAACGCTTGCTGTCCGGAAGCGGCGCGTATAGCGGTTTGAAATCAAACATGATTAAGTCCTTAAATAAAAAAGGTGGCGATGCGCTCCACGACATAACCTCGCTGCTCATCCGTCAGTTCGGGATAAACCGGCAGCGCCAGAACCTCGCGCGCGGCCGCGCTGGAACGCGGCAAATCTTCAGGCGCGTATCCGAGATCCTGAAAACACGCCTGTTCGTGCAGGGATACCGGATAATAAACCTCGCAGCCGATGCCCGCTTCCTTCAGAAAAGCCTGCAATTCGTCGCGTTGCTTCGCGCGGATTACGTATTGATGAAATATGTGCGACCGGCCGGGCAGAATTGCCGGCGGCGTTATGTTGTCCGGAAGACCGGCGGACCGGAATGCTTCTGCGTATTTTTCAGCGTGTTTATTTCGGGCTTTCGACCAGTCGTCGAGATAAGGCAGTTTTACGCGCAACACCGCGGCTTGCAACTCGTCCAGACGGCTGTTGAAACCAACGATGTCGTGATAATACCTGTTATGCGCTCCGTGTCCGCGCAAAAGGCGCACGCGATCGGCGAGGTCTTTATCCGCGGTAATTACCATGCCGCCGTCGCCCGCTCCGCCCAGATTTTTCGACGGAAAAAAGCTGAAACATCCCAGCGTTCCAAGCGCGCCGGCTTTTTTGCCCTTATAAGACGCGCCTATGGCCTGGCAGGCGTCTTCGACCACGGGCAGATTGAACCTGCCGGCGATGGCGGATATTTCATCCATATCCGCGCACTGGCCGTAAAGATGCACAGGCAGAATCGCCTTAATTGTTAAACCCGAATCCTTATGAATTGTCGCGCGCGCCGAAGGCCTGTATTCGCATTCTTTTGTCAGAAACGATGAGAGCGCTTCCGGATCCATTTCAAATCCCGCCGCTTCGATGTCCACAAAGATGGGACGCGCGCCGAGATTGACGATCGCGCCCGCCGTGGCGAAAAAGGTAAAAGGCGTCGTTATGACGGCATCGCCCCGGCCGACGCCGAGCGCTTTCATGGCTAGAAGGAGCGCATCCGTGCCGGAGGCGACGCCTATGGCGTAAGGGACGCCGCAATAGCGGG
>JAIRVC010000271.1 GCA_031254095.1 Acidobacteriota bacterium | reverse complement strand
CCCGAAATGATCGGCGGGCTTCCGACGGTTTACAAGATGATGTTTTCCGATCCCGGCACCAACTGGTCGGTTGGATTAAACATAACTGTTCCCCTGAAAAACCGGCAGCTTGAAGCGACGCTCGCCCAGCAGGAAATCCAGAAGCGCCGCACGCTGATGCAGCGGCAGCAGACCGAACAAAACATTCAGGTGGACGTCCTTAACGCGATTCAGACTCTCGAAAACAACCGCAGGCAGATTATCGCGGCGACCGCGGCTGTCAGGGCGGCGCAGGAACAGTATGAGGGCGAAGTGAAACGCAACGACGCCGGCCTGAGCCAGAATTACCGCGTGCTTGATGTGCAGCAACAGCTTTCAAGTCAGGAATATCAAGAACTTCAGGCGCTTATCCGCTACAAGCAGGCCGTTATTACCTTGCAGAGAACGATGAACAACCTGCTTGAGGCCAGCGATTTTTCCATCGCCAGAGGAGGTTCAAGCAACATCCCCAATTTTAAGTAATTTTCGTATCCGCGGCAGGGTTATAGGCTCGCCTGTAACCCTGCCGCCTGTTTCCAAAGCGCGGCAGATTCCCAGACGCGCCTCCCTTCTTTCTTTCCGCGCTCGCCTATAACTTCATTCAGAAGTTACTCTCCAACGATGGTTCACGGGGCCGCCCCCCGTGAGGAGGCTTGCCTATAACTTCATTCAGAAGTTACCATCCAAAGATGGTTCACGGCGAACTTTTCTGACCACTGATCACTAACCACTGACCACTGGCCGCCGTGAGGCGGCTCGCCTGTAGCTGATTTCGGAAGTTACCCTCAAAGATGGTTCACGGCGGATTTTTCTGACCACTGATCACTTGAACAGGGAGAAGCGAGACCACAACGGCGGTGATATTATCCGGGCCGCCGCCGGCGTTGGCGGCATAAACAAGAAGCTCACACGCTTTTTCGGGGCGCCGTCCCGAATCCGTAAGAATCCGCTGAATGTCTCCGTCGGTCAAAATGTCCGTCAAGCCGTCCGAGCAAAGCAGATAAATATCGTTCTCCAGCGCGGGGCCGCGCGCAAAGTCGGCCTCGATTTCCGGACTCATGCCGATGCAGCGCGTAATAAGGTTTTTTCGCGGATGCCGGGAGATTTCTTCCTTGGTGATTTCGCCGCTTTTATACAATTGCCAGACATGAGAATGGTCGCGTGAAAGCTGCTCAAGTTTGCCATCGCGCAGCATATAGGCGCGTGAGTCGCCGACATGCGCGAGATGATAATTGCCGCCTCTGAAAATAAGCGCGGTCAGAGTGCTTCCCATGCCGCGGCAGGCGGGATTTGAATACTGTGTTTCATAAACGCGCGCGTTCGCCTGTTTGACGGCCTCAAGCAATTGTTCTTCCGGGCATAAACGCGGATTTGGGTTCAGCAGAATTTCCGCCGCCGTAAGCGCCGCCATCCGGCCGGCTGTTTCGCCCGCCGCGTGTCCGCCCATGCCGTCGGCGACTATAAATACCGCGTTTTCAGAATCCGCGATGAAGGAATCCTCATTTGAATCCCGGATTTTCCCGCAGTCGCTGAGCGCCGCGCTTTCAATACGCAAATTTTTACTCCGTCGTGTTTTTCGGGCGGACGGGAGGCGGTCGCCCCTGCTGACCACTGCTTACTGATCACTGCCGACTGGCCGCCGCAAGGCGTCCTACTTCTGAATCGCCGCCCACCACGCGCGAACCCGCGCGGCATCATCCTGATTAAGGAAACGGAAATTGTATCTCCTGTTCATGGCGGTTCTAATCGTCAGGGCGCCGCCTTCAATATTGAATTCCCGTATACCCTTGTAAGCTTCATAGAAACTGTGATCGGTTTCCGTCGTCCGGAATTCCACGCCTTCGCCGCTGAAATAAAGCGCGCCACGGCAGCTCGAAAGCGTGTGTCTGTGTTCAACGTAAATGGCCTGCTTTGACATTTCATCAACGCGGGCACGCTCTCTAAGATTCCTGAGCGTTTCATCAATGCGTTGCGGCGTGTACGCGTCGGCGCCCCCAAGCTCTTTTGCCTTGAGGAAATGTTCCTCGGCGGCCTTGAAGTTTTTAGTGTGATTGTAAAGCAGTCCGGCATTCAGATGCGCCAAGACATGCCCGGGATTCAGTTCGAGGCATTTCTCGAAATTGGCAATCGCCTGGTCATACTGTTCCTCGTTCTGATAACTCGCGCCTATGTAAAACCATGCTTCATCGCTTTTCGGTTCGAACTTCAGATATTCGTTCCACGCGGCGATTGATTTCGCGTACGCTTTCGAGCCGAAAAGATCCAGCGCGGACTGGCGCAGCGCTGCGATTTTCTGTCGCGACAGTTGTTCCGTTTTAGCAGCCTCCGCGCGTTTTGCCGCCTCATCGAGCTTTGCGCTCAATTCCGACAGGCGGGTTTTTCCGTACTTGTCTTCCGGAAAATATTGCAGGAGCCGCTGGAAATCGCTTCGCGCGCCCGCCCAATCCTGCGCCGCGATTTTCACATCGCCGCGATCCTGCAGCTGTTCCCGGAGCCGCGAGAGTGCTGAGCGGGCGTAAGCGTTGTTTTTGTCGATACGCTGAATGTTCCGTATGGCGTCCAGCGCGTTGTCTTTGTCCGGGGGCGTCAGACTGCCGACTTTCATGGCGGCTTCCGCACGCGCCCGCCAGTTTTCTATGAGCTCCTCCCTGTCTTTTGCGCTTGCGGCGATTCTGTCTGAAACATCCTCAAGAATAGCCTCTATGGAGTCGTCGTCGGGGTATAAAAGCGCTAGTCTTTCATACTGCTTCGCTGATTCCGCCCAGTTTTCGCGGGCGTAGGCCAGTTCGGCCTGCCGCCGCAGGGAATCGGCGACCTGTTCCCTGGCTGCTATTGCGCCGCTGTCGGCGGGATCGATGGCAAGGATTTTGTCCGCGAAATAAAGGACATTGTAATCTTCGGGCGGAGGGAGAAGGATATTTTCCTTCTGGGCGAGTTTCAGTTTTTCACTCAATCCCGCGATTTCAGCGAGCTGTTCTTCGCTCAACCTGGGTACTACCGGAGCCAGCGTCCAGTGCCGTGTGTCTTCGGCGTATGGAGCTACCCTGATCTGTTCAACGAGATCATTATACCCCTCTTTTCTGATCCGGATTTCATGCGCGCCGCTTTTGAGCCTTGGAATGTTCAGCGGCGATGCGCCGAGAGCCTTGCCGTCAACGTAAACCAGGGCTTCGTCCGGCGTGGTTCTTATTGTCAGCGCGCCGTATTTCGGCTTGAAGTACTGGTACAGAAAAGCGGTCGAAAATCCCGCAACGGCGAACGCCGCCAGAATTACCAATCCTATTACGAGGGTGCGTATCGGTATTTGCGATGGCGGTTTTTCGCCGGGCTTTTTCTCCGGATCTCCGGCCAGGGTAGTTCCATGCACCGGACAATAGAGAAATTCATCCGGATATAATTTGCCGCATTCCGGACATCCTTTCATATTTTAAAAACCCCAATAAGGCTGCTTAACGGAAAACCCTGGCGAATATTGCGTCCAGATTTCGCAGCTGTTTTTCCGGATCGGCCGCGGAGCGAATCTCCTCCACGGTCAGAATTTTTGTTATATCCGGATCTT
>JAIRVC010000248.1 GCA_031254095.1 Acidobacteriota bacterium | reverse complement strand
GAGGCCGCCGGCGCAAGCCCGGCAGCGCGCCTCGCCGGCTTCAATCCACGCGAAAAAACCTTCGTCAATAACGTTTTTTCCGCACGCCGAACAAACTGTGAGATTCGGAAGAAATCCATTAAGCCTGAGCGCCCAGATTTCGAAATAGCGAATAAGCGCCGTCGTTGGAAGCGCGGCGGCAGCCGCCTTCATTGAAGCCAATAAAAGTCGAAATAATAAGTGGTTATCCTGGTTTTCCTGAACTATTTCATTAACAATTTCCGCAAAATATGAACAGGCGTAGATCCGTCTGAGATCCAAAACTTTTCCCGGAAACGCGCTGACCAGTTCCGCGCCGCGAATATTGCCGAGATCTTTCCCTTCCCTGACCCGGAGTTCAACCCGGACGTGATTGAACGGTTCCAACGTACCCGCCAGGCTGCTTTTAGGATTTTTGATTCCGTCGGCTACGGCGCGGATTTTGCCATGTTTCCGCGTAAAGAAAACCACAATCCGGCCTGAATCAGACAGCGGGTAGTGTCTGAGAACAATGGCTTCCGTTTCAAATAAGAACATATTTTAATGCGCCCGTTCCATGCCTTCTAAAAAAGCGATACCATTTTACGAAATTCGGCAGTAAAATCAACTTATGGAAACGGGACGCGCCGTAAAAGCGAATCGTTCCCCTACATAAAATTTTTGCGAGGAATTGATTGTGGCGGAGCTTATTGAAAAAGAAACAAATCCTTACAGCGGGCTTTTAAGAGAATTGAAGCGGTTTGTCGAGGCGGGCAAAGCGGGGCGTCTTGACGTAGCCTTCAACTTGCGCGGCTTATCCGAAGAAGAAACGGAAGCCTTGCGCCTGATAAGCGAAGCCATCGGTCATTACCGGAAAACCGCGGCGTACAAATATGATTTTCGCGACATGGCGAAGATGGAAGAACGCATAAAATGGCTTAAATCCGAGGCGGAGAAAGCTTATTATGATTCGCTTACCAACATTTATAACAGGCGGTATTTTGATGAAAACATAAACCACGTTATAAGCGCCTTGTCGCGTTCGGGCAGTATTTTAAGCCTGATGATGATCGACATAGATCACTTTAAGCAATATAACGATACATACGGTCATGACGAGGGCGATAAATGTCTTTGCGTTGTCGCGGAAACTATCGCAAAAAGCATTGCGAGAGCCAACGATTTTGCCGCCCGTTACGGCGGCGAGGAGTTTGTCGTTGTTCTGCCGAACACTGACGAAACCGGCGCGCGGCAAATTGCGGACAATATGCTCGAAAATGTAAGGAAGCTGTGCATACCGCATCAAAATAACACGGCGGCGGACCGCGTAACTGTTTCCATCGGCGTTACCACCGGCATCGCGAAACATACGCAGAGCGCCGAGGACTATGTCAGGCAAGCGGACAAATCATTATACGCGTCAAAGCAAAACGGGCGTAACAGATACAAGTTCGTGGCTCTGGAGGACTGATTGCGAGGCGGTCGGGAAAGTGGCTAGTGGCTAGTGGCTGGAAAAAATCCGCCGCGAAAGTTGCGTCAAATCAATGACATAGCCGCCTCACGGCGGCCAGTGGTCAGTAGTTAGTGATCAGTGGTCAGAAAATCCCATGGCTTTAAGGCACGCGCTCGTTGAGGATTGTTCTTTTGCCAAGCGGGATTTCATACCCCTCAAACACGTCACAGGCAGAGCCCGGATATTTTCGCCCAAAGGAGCCGATTCAGTCCCTGTATAGACGACAAACCCGCGTTTAAATCGATCTCCGGCAATAGCTTTCAGCTTTGAAAAATTTTTAGCGTCGTTTGCGTCAACCGACTCTGACGCTTTTATTTCAATTCCAACAATATCGCCGTTGGAACGTTCCAGCACAATGTCGATTTCCGTACCGTCAGACAGGCGGAAAAATGAGACGCCGATGTCCGCGCGACCGGAAGCGTGCTTAATTATTTCCGTAACCACGTAGTTCTCAAAAACGCGCCCGAACGCCGTCCTGTCGTCCCGGTACAAGTCCTCCAGATTTCGCCGCATTAAATATGTCAGGATGTTTACGTCGTTAAAGTAGAGCTTGGGCGATTTGGTAAATCGCTTGTTCAGCTTGTGCGGCAGCGTCCATGGCTTCAGCTCGAAAATCAGAAAGATATTGATCAACAGCGCTTTGTATCGCTGATAAGTTATCGCATTCATGCCCAGTTCCGCGTGTACCGAAGCGTCGTTCAACAAACCCCCGGCACGCATCGACAAGACGGACAACAAAGAGAACAATTGTTCCGGTTTGCGGACTTCGGCCAGCGCGCGCATATCGCGATGCAACAGGGTCATAATATAATCGTTCAGCCACTGTGTGCGGTCGATCTCGCCGCAAAGAGCTATTTCCGGAAAAGTTGCGTAAGTCATGTCGTCCAACAGGCTGCTTTTTTCTATTTTGCCCGTGGTCAAAGCGGCATCGAACAACGCATCTATTATGCCGGCTGGAAATCCCAGATACTCCGCCGTGGAGAAAGGCAGCAACGTCATAATTGCCATGCGTCCGACAAGCGCCTCGGCCAATGCCGGCAGAGCCATTACATTGGCTGAACCCGTTAAAAGGTATTTGCAGGCTGGGCGATTCCTGTCGATTGCCATTTTAAGATGGGGAAAGATTTCCGGCGCCATCTGTACTTCATCTATGATATTTAGACAGCCGGACGGCAAAGAATTCACAAATCCGGCAGGGTCGGCCTTTGCGCCGGCCAGCGCGACCGGAGAATCAAAACTGACATAATTAGCGCCGACATCCGCCATTTGCGCCAAAGTTGACTTGCCGGTCTGCCTCGGCCCGTTTAAGTACACCAACGGCCGGGTTTTTAGTATGTTGTCCAGTCCTGCCGCCAAATGACGAATTTTTTTTGTCATAATGCCTATG
>JAIRVC010000247.1 GCA_031254095.1 Acidobacteriota bacterium | reverse complement strand
GGACCATTACGCGTTGGTATCAAGAGCGGACTTTGAAAATTTGAAAGTCAACCAGATCCTGCAAACCACGATCGGCTTGCCTAAAGATACCGCCCATGCCGCCTTATTCAAAAAATGGTTCCCCGATCACTTATATCTGGTTGAGTACGATACGACCAATCTCGCTTTCGAAGGTCTGGCGCGCGGTGAAGTAAACGCGGTTATGTCAAGCCGGAATCAG
Source organism: Acidobacteriota bacterium (assembly GCA_031254095.1). Taxonomy (GTDB): domain Bacteria; phylum Acidobacteriota; class UBA6911; order UBA6911; family UBA6911; genus UBA6911. The sequence continues at coordinate 3,070 of JAIRVC010000247.1, read as the reverse complement.
CTTCTGAACCTGACAAACTACCTTGAACTTGTAGGCTATAAGGCAAACGTCGTTTTTGACAGCACTTATGATTCATCCTTCGGTTTTAATAAAAACGAAAAAGCCTTATGCTCAATTGTTGATAAAGCTCTTAAACTGATTAACACGAAAGAAATTTCGGAACAGTGGACGTACAAAACATACGATTATTCCTCGAAACTTGTGCAGGCGCAGCGTCCCTGGCTGATCGGTTCGCTCGTACTGCTTTTGTTCGTACTGATTCTTGCTTTCGTATTATTGCATCTGAATCGCCGCGAAGGAAAACGGCTCGAACAACTTGTGCGAAACCGCACCGCCGAGCTTGAAAACAGAAGCAACCTCATTCACGCGATCAACAGCGCCTCGGTGCTGCTGCTGGAATCGGCCGCGTCGGACCCTTCGGGCGCGATGCGCCGGGGCATGGAGATGATAGGCCGATGTATGAAAACGGACCGCATCATCATCTGGCAAAACTATGTAAAAGAGGATGGAAAAATCCATCACAGGCAGGCGTGCAAATGGGTTAAAGAAGACCTGGATGATCTCGAAACTCTCCTTGATTTTCCTTACGAAGTTTTACCAAACTGGCATCAAATGTTTTTGCGGGGCAAAATCGTAAACGGACCGATCTCCAACCAGCCGGAAGAAGAAAAAGAGCTTTTAATTATTCAGCGTGTTCAGTCCGTCCTGGTTATTCCGATCTTCCTGAAAGGCGAATTCTGGGGACTGGTAAGTTTTGACGATTGCGCTAACGAGCGGTTTTTTGACATAGAAGACGTAAACGTCCTGCGTTCATGGGGTCTTATCGCCGTCGGAGCAATCCAGCGCGGCAATATCGCGCTCGAAATGAAACATGCCTTGAGTAAACTTGAAGCGGTAACAAAGAATTACAAGGGCATAATCTGGAGCGTCAACAGGGACGGCATAATCACCACATTTAACGGCCAATATCTGAAGACCATCGGAATTGAACCGTCCTTCTTTGAAGGGAAACCTTTGGATATAGCCAGGCTCAAAAACAGGCATCTGGATATCATGGAAAATGTGGAAAAAACCTTCCGCGAAGGTCACCAGGCCTGGATAGGCGAGATCGACGGCCGCACTTTCCAGTCATACACAACGCCGCTATATGATGAAAAAAACAATGTAATCGGCGCCGTCGGCAGCACGGACGATATAACCGAAAACGCCAAGCTGCAAAGGGAGCTGGAAGACGCGACCAAGGCCAAGTCCGTATTTTTAGCAAACATGAGCCATGAAATACGCACACCCATGAACGCCATAATCGGCATGACCTCCCTCGGAAAGTCGTCCGCCGATATTGACCGTATGATTTATTGTTTTGACAAAATCGAGGATGCCTCAAAACACCTGTTAGGCGTAATAAACGATATTCTGGATGTATCCAAAATTGAAGCGGGAAAGTTTTATCTTACCCCTATTGAATTCAGCTTTGAGAAAATGCTTCAGCGGGTTGTGAACATCGTGAACTTCCGCGTGGAAGAGAAACAACAAAAGCTCACTGTGCATATAGACGACGCCATCCCTGACAACCTTATAGCGGACGACCAGCGGCTCGCTCAGGTTATCACGAATTTACTGACCAACGCGGTTAAATTCACTCCCAACGAAGGTTTCGTAAAACTTGACACGCGGTTTCTGGGTGAAAAAGACGGTTTCTGCACAATACAGATAGAAATCACCGACACCGGAATAGGCATAAGCCCCGAGCAGCAAGCCCGCCTGTTTCAGTCATTTCAGCAGGCTGAAAACGATACGTCGCGTAAATTCGGCGGCACGGGATTAGGGCTTTCGATTTCCAAAAATATCGTGGAAATGATGAACGGCAGGATATGGATCAAATCCTCGCTCGGAACGGGTTCCACCTTCGGGTTCACCGTCCAGGTGAAAAGCTGCGCGGAAAAAAAGCGGAAGCTTCCGGATTCCACTATTAATTGGAGCAATGTGCGCATCCTTGCCGCGGACGACGACCCGGATGTTTTAGCGTTTTTTGAAAAAATCGCGGGGGGACTCGGAGTATCCTGCGATGTCGCCTCAAACGGCGAGGAAGCAATCAAACTCGTCGAGCAAAACGGCCCCTACAATATTTATTTTATTGACTGGAAAATGCCGGGGATCGACGGCATTGAACTGACGGGTAAATTAAAGTCAAAAAAATCGGCGGACGACCATTCCGTGGTTATACTGATTTCAGCCGCCGAGTGGAGCGTCATTGAGCAGGAGGCAAAAAAGGCGGGTGTCGATAAATTCCTTTCCAAGCCCCTGTTCCCTTCGAATATCGCGGATACAATAGAGGAATGCTTCAGCTTGGATCAGGCGCAGGCGGAACCGCAGGAAGACGACTTTGACGGCATATTTGCCGGGCGCCGCATTCTGCTGGCGGAGGATGTCGAAATCAACCGCGAGATCGTGCTGGCGCTGCTTGAATCGACGCTTTTGGAAATAGACTGCGCCGTAAACGGCGAAGAAACGGTAAAAATGTTCAGCGAAACCCCGGATAAATATAACGCGATACTTATGGATTTACAGATGCCCATAATGGACGGTTATGAAGCGACTAGGCAAATCCGGGCGCTGGATATTGACAAAGCCCGGACAATACCGATAATCGCCATGACCGCGAATGTGTTTCGCGAAGACATTGACCGCTGTTTAGCCGCCGGAATGAACGATCATTTAGGAAAACCGCTGGATTTTGACGAGGTTCTCGCGCATCTGAAAAAGTATTTATAGGAAACCTCTAAAACTCCAAACTTGATTTTGGAGTTTTAGAGGTTTCCTATAGCAGGTCTTCCAATGAAAGAAAAAATTTCCATTATTGTTCCGATTTACAACGAGCTGGAAAACATCGCGCGGCTACTTGATTCCGTGCGCGCGGCGATGGATCCGACCGGCGAGGATTCCGAAATTAACTTTGTCAACGACGGCAGCACGGACGGAGGCGAAGCGCTGCTTGACGCCATGCCGGATGCCGACCAGAGAATCCGCGTGATTCATTTCAGAAGAAATTTCGGACAGACGGCCGCGATGG
>JAIRVC010000198.1 GCA_031254095.1 Acidobacteriota bacterium | reverse complement strand
CGACATGAAGGAGCGGCGCGCGATTCCGGATCTGCCGATTTTTGTTGACAGTCCAATGGCGCGGCGCGTTACGGACGTCTTTTGCCGATACATTGATGATTTCGAGGAAGACGCGAAGGCGGTTTGGCGCGAGACGGGCGAATGTCCGATTCTTTCCGGCAATATGGAATTTGTGCATACCAAGGATGAATCGCAGAAGATCAACGATATCCGCTATCCCGCGATAATCGTTTCCGCGAGCGGCATGGCGACGGGCGGGCGCGTTTTGCACCATCTGAAATACAGGCTGCCTGATTCGCGCAACACGGTTATTTTTGTCGGCTATCAGGGAGTGGGGACGCGCGGACAACTGATCCGCGACGGCGCAAGGTATATCAAAATTCATGGCGAGGAAGTGCCCGTGCGCGCCCAGATTCGCACGATCGAGGCATTTTCCGCACATGCGGACGCTGATGAGATCATGCGATGGCTCGGAAAATTCCAAAAGCCGCCAAAGATGACGTTTGTGGTTCACGGCGAGGAGGAATCGTCAAAGGCGCTGGCGGCGGAAATCGAACAGAAACTGGGATGGAAAACGCACATTCCGAAACATGAGGAAATATATACTTTTTAGGCCGCCTGCGGCGGTCAGGGGCTAGTGGTTAGTGGCTAGGGGCTAGTAGGGGCGGCGCGGAAATTCCGATGGAAAAATTATATCTGCTTATTATCGGTGCTCTCTCCGCGCTGATTGTGATTTTAATTATCGCGATTGTAAAGCGCCGCGCGTCGGCCTCCGGGACGGACGATGTTGCCGCTGCCTTAAAATCAGGTATTGACGCGGTTATATCGGAACTGCGCCGCGTCGAAGCGGAACTCAAAACGGAAACAAACAACCGTCTTGAAGCTGTTCGCATGGCTGTTGACAACCGTCTGGACAGATTGAGTGAATCCACATCTCAAAAATTTGGCGAGTCGTCCGACCGCCAGAACGCCGCCGCCGCGGAAACGCGCAAGACGCTTGACGCCCGGATTGAAAAGCTGACTGAAACACTGGACGGCAAACTCGACAGAACCCGCGTGGAACTGACCGCCGCCGCCGCCGAGACCAGAAAGACGCTTGACGCCCGGCTCGAAGGAATAATCGCGAAAAACGACGAAAAGCTTGAGCAGATGCGCCTGACCGTGGACGAGAAGCTGCAATCTACGCTTGAGAAACGGCTTTCGGAATCATTCAAACTCGTCGGGGACAATCTCGACAAAGTCATTCAGTCGATGGGCGAGATGCGCGCGGTCGCGGCCGACGTAGGCGACCTCAAGCGCGTGCTTACAAATGTCAAAAATCGCGGCACATGGGGCGAGTATCAGCTTGCGCTCATACTTGAAACACTGCTTCAGCCCGATCAATACGAAGCCAACGTAAAACCCAGGCCGCGCAGCGACAATATTGTGGAGTTCGCCGTCAAACTGCCGGGGCGCGACGCCGACGGCAAACCCGTCTGGCTTCCCATTGATTCGAAATTTCCAAAAGAGGATTACGAGCGGCTTGCGGACGCCGCCGCCCGCGCGGACGCCGAGGGCGTGGAGACCGCCGCCCGCGCGCTTGCCGCAAATATCGAAAGCAGCGCCCGTGAAATACGCGATAAATATATCGCTCCGCCGCATACAACCGATTTCGGCATCCTGTTTCTGCCCACTGAAGGGCTGTACGCGGAAACGCTTCGCCGCCCCGGGCTCGTCGATAAAATCCAGCGCGAATGCCGCGTGCTGATCGCGGGGCCGACCACGCTTGCCGCCCTGCTCAACAGCCTGCAAATGGGATTTCGCACGCTGGCCATTGAAAAACGTTCCAGCGAAGTCTGGAAAATGCTCGGCGCGATAAAGACGCAGTTCGGAAAATTTGGAGACACGCTTGAAAACGTGCAAAAGAAGCTTGATGCCGCGGGACGTGAAATCAGCGAAGCCTCCCAGCGGCACCGCGTTATAACCGGCAGGCTTGCCAGGGTCGAGGAACTGCCCGCCTCGGAAGCGGCGCAGCTTCTGCCCGAAAACAGCGCGGATAATGTTTGATTTTTGATTGCGGCATCAGCCGGAAGCGTTCTGCCCTATAACTTCATTCAGTTACCTCAAAGATGGTTCGCGGCGGATTTTTCTAACCACTGATCACTAACCACTGACCACTGGCCGCCTCGCGGCGGCTACCCGAGTGCTATTCCGCCATGCAGTCTCCCGTATGCTGGAAATAATTATTGCCGCTTATGGTTACAACTGGTAATAATTATTACCGGTTGCGGCATTAACCGGAAATAATTATTACCAGGATTCCCGCTATGATTGACAAGCTCAAGGAAATAATCCTCGATTTTCAGGAACTCGATCCGCCGACGGGCGTGCCGAGGCGCGTCGCCGTCTCGCCTGTACCGGGCAAAGCAACGGTTTGCATCGGCGTTCGGCGCGGCGGCAAATCGACTTTCATGTTCCAGCTTATGAAGAAACTGAAGGATTCAGGCGTTTCCGGACGGAACATTCTTTATCTGAATTTTTTTGACGATCGCCTGCGTAATCTGCAACAGGGCAACCTTGATGTAATCCTGGAGGCCTATTTTTCGCTCTATCCGGAAAAAAAGAACACAGAAAAAATTTATTGCTTTTTTGATGAAATCCAGGTCGTATCAGACTGGGAGCCTTTTATAGACCGCTTGATGCGCATGGAAAAATGCGAAGTGTACATCACGGGTTCGTCGGCGCGGATGCTTTCACTGGAGATTGCCACCCAGATGCGCGGGCGGGCGCTCTCATGGGAGATATTTCCGTTTTCATTCCGGGAGTTTCTCGACTATAAAAGGATCGAATACGATGGTTCGCCGTCAACTAAAAAACGACTGACCATCCGCAAGGCATTCGATGAGTACTGTGAAACCGGCGGTTTTCCGGAAGTTGCGGGCCTAAATCGGATGTTAAGGGTCAAAAACCACCAGGAATATTTCAGCGCAATACTGTTCCGCGACCTCGTTGAGCGCCATGATATCTCCCACCCAAGAGCGGTTGCGGATCTGGCGCATTGGCTGGTGGACAATATTGGTTCCCTTTATTCCATCAACAATCTGACCGGCTATCTGAAATCACTGGGGCACAAAACGCCGAAATCCGCCGTTTCCGATTATCTCGAATGGTTTGAAGACGCCTATGCTCTTTTTACCGTGCGAATCTTTGACGCTTCGTTGACCAGAGCCAACGCAAATCCAAAGAAGATTTATTGTATCGATCACGCGCTTGTGACGTCGATAAGTTCCGGCATTCTGGTTAATTCAGGGCATCTGCTCGAAAACCTGGTGTTTGCGGCGTTGCGCCGGGCCGCGCCGGATATCTTTTATTACAGGACCGCAACGGGGCGGGAGGTTGATTTCATCACGGGAGGAAAAGGACAGCCTCGTATGCTTATTCAGGTTTGTGAAACCATGGCCGGCCGGCAAACCCGCAAACGTGAAATTTCCGCGCTTTCTGAGGCTATGGCCGAACTGAAACTGCCGCGTGGCGTCATCGTAACGCGCAACGATGAAGAGCAAATAAATATTGATGCCGGGAAGATTGATGTGGTTCCAGCCTGGCGATTTCTGCTGAATATGCCGGAAAGCGCATGATAATATATGATATTTCGCGATTGATGGCGGCCTCTAAAAACTCCAGAATCAAGGCTTGCGGCCGGGACAAAAGCGGAGTTTGCATTTGACGCAAATGAGTATTTTTGACGATCGCCTGCGTAACGCGGAGTTTGGGGTTTTTAGGCTCCCCGAGGAGTTAATACGAATAATGGAGGTTGTTTCTATGCGTTTTCTTCTGCTGGTTTTTCTGTTTTCGTTTCTGACCACCGCAACGGCATTTGCCCAACTGACGCCCACTAACGAAGCCGGGGTCACCATAGGACACGTCCACTGGCTGACGCCGAACCCCGAAGCTCACAAAAAACTCTGGGTTGATTTATTTGGAGCGCAGGTCACAAATGCCGGGGCGCTCGAAATTATCAAATTGCCCGGCATCGTGATTCTGATCAATCCGCCGCAGCCGGGCGCTGTTCCAGGCGAACCTACGGCCGATCACATAGCCTTCGCGGTTCGGGATCTGGCGGAAACGAAGAAGAAGCTGGCGAGCGCAAACATCAGGTTTTCAAGCGGAAGCGACATAGCGGATTTTCCGGACGGCGTCAGGGTGGAATTCATTGAAGACAAAAGTTTGAAGGTTCCGATTGCCTTCCATCACTTCCATATTTACACTGCGGATGCGGACGCCCTTCGGGACTGGTACGTCAGGATTTTCGGCGGCGTCAAATTTCCGGATGGGCACGATTTCCCCGGAGGCGAAGTGCGCTTTACCGCTCAACAGAATCCTCCTCGCGTGCCTTCAAAGGGGCATACGTTCGATCATATAAGCTTTGAGATTAAAAACCTTGATGAGTTTTGCGAAAATCTGAAAGCCAGGGGCGTCAAACTGGACATGGATATTATTGACGCCACAAAGCAGATCGGCCTGAAAGTCACTTTTGTAACCGATCCGGCTGGTACTCGTATTGAGCTTACCGAAGGATTAGCCGATAAATAAAAAAATGAATCGTCCCCTTTAAAAATTCGGAAAATATATGTAATGATATTCGTATGTCGTTCCGATTGAAAATTTTTAACTTTATGTCAGGAGGAAGTAATGAAATCGCGGAATTATGGTTTTCAATCCGGCGAGGAAGGCAAAGGAGCTATCGGCTGCATTATCGCCATCGTTTTGATGGTGATTGTTATTTTTCTGGGTTTCCAGCTTGGCCCTGTCTATTTCAACTACTACGAGTTTAAAAGCGACCTGAAACAAGAGGTCAGCCGTGTCGCAGCCCGCGCGATAAACGATGAAGACATTGTTAAGAACCTGATAAAAATCGCTGAAAAAAATAATATTTTCATTACAAAAGAAAATATTAAAATTCGCCGCATTGCCGGCCAGATCGCTATTGAAGTTGAATACCAGGTTCCCGTCGGCTTTATTATTATGACGCGCGACCTGAATTTTAAGCTGGAGGGGTCGAGCTTTACCGCCGGTTAGAGAAACGCTGATTTAACCCTGCCGTTTATGACTGTGGCGCGCCAGGAACCCGCGCCTTCCAGTATCTGATCTATAAGCCTGGGGGATTTTATGCCTGGCGGCAGGTTAAGAACGGTCATATCCGCGAAAAATCCCGATGTTAGACGTCCCAGCCGGTCAGTGAATCCAAGCGCGGCCGCGCCATGAATCGTCGCCGCGCGCAAAATTTCCTCCGGGGTCAGGTCTTTGCGCCGGGCATAGAGATAGCGCATTTCGTCAAGAATGCTCAGGGAATCGTTGCTCGCGAGCGAGTCCGTTCCCAGCGCGACGGGAATCCCGGCATTGAGCAGCCTCCGGATCGGATGTTTTTCGTGGCCGAAAAAGGCGTGGCTGCGCGGACAGTAAACGACGCTGCTTTTTGACCGCGCTATGCGCGCGATGGCGTCTTCGTCCAGATAGTTGCAGTGCACGAGCAGGCACGACGGCCCAAGGACGCCAAGCGCGTCCAGCCAGGCGACGGGATGCAGGCCGGGCGCGCGCCAGTTTTCAGGCAGAGCGCCGAGGCGCGTCAGAAATTCACGAAACTCTCCATCGCCTGTTTTGAAAAACCGCAATTCTCCGGTAGTCTCGGCGGCGTGGGTAGTCCAGGGCGCTTTACGGTTTTCGGCGAACGCGGCGGCGCGGCGGTATAATTCTCCGGATGTGGAATATGGAGCGTGCGGAGACACCGCGTGAACCTGCACCGGCCGGGTTTCTTCACGGCCGGCCTGATCAAAAACAGCGTGAATTCCGGCCATAGCCGGCGCGGCGAGTTCGGGATCCAGCCCAAGCGTTTCCTCGAAAACAACGCGGCGCGGACACTCGCCGGATAAGGCGCTCCAGCCGTTGCCGGAGGCGATATCTCCAACCAGCGTCGTTCCGGAAGCCAGCGAAAGGCGCGCGCCTTCTTCCGTGGAACGGCGATAATCTTCCGGCGTCCATGTCCGCCGTTCCTTGATAAGCCGAAAAGCCCAATCGGTAAAAGAAGAAAATTCCCTCAATCGCCCGTAAAGAGCCGTCAGCTCAAGATGCGTGTGGGCGTTGACAAGCCCCGGCATGATAATCGCGTCGCCCCAGTCGATTATTTCCGCGCCGGTTTCAGTGCGCGCGTCCGCCTGCGAACAAGGCTCAAGAACGCGCCCATCTTCGGAAACAAGCACGGCGGTGTTTTCCAGCAATATTTCCGGATGAGTCAATATGAACCGGGCGCGGTGAATAACTTTGGGAGACATGCGTTTCCCTGAAAAGCGTCAAAATTACCTGAAACATCTCCAGCGCGTAATAAAACCGCGTTGCGGGAATCAAAAGCCGTCAACTACGGAACGTATGGCGCGTATGTGTTCCGGCGTAGTGCCGCAACAGCCGCCAATGATCTGCACGCCCAGCTTTAACAGCTCGGCGGCTTTGCCGGCTACATATTCCGGGGTGTCCAAATAAACGAGGCCGTTTTCTCCATTTTTCGGCAGCCCCGCGTTTCCCTGAATGATAACGGGCAGTTCCGTGCATTGACGGAATTCCCGCGCGATGCCGATCATGTTTTCCATTCCGTCGCCGCAGTTGGAACCGACTATGTCGGCGCCGGCATCTTTGAGCATCGCCGCCGCGTCTTTTACGGAATTTTCCATAAGCGTGAAAAATCCCCGGGGCGTTTTATTGAAAGTCATCGTCGCAATGACGGGAATCCCGGCATTTACCGAACGCGCCGCTTTGACGGCAAGAACGGCTTCATTGGCATCCATCATGGTTTCTATGCAGATTATGTCCGCGCCCGCCGCGGCGAGGGCGTGAATCTGCGCGGCGAAGCCGTCAAAAAGCTGTTCCGGCTCGGCGTCGCCCATCGGTTCAAGATTTTTGCCGGACGGCCCGACCGAGCCCGCGATATATGCTTTATCGCCGACGGCGCGGCGGACGGCCTCAACCGCGGCGCGGTTCAGTTCATCCATCCTGTTTTCCAGCGAGAACTGCCGAAGGCGCGGAGGCGAAGCTCCGAACGTGTTTGTCTCAATGATTTCCGCTCCCGCGTCAAGGTAGAGTCCGGCGATTTCTTCGATAACCTGCGGCTTTTCAACGTTGAAAAGCTCCGGCGGTTCGCCATGCTTCAGTCCGCGCTGCATGAGCATCGTCCCCAGGGCGCCGTCGCCTACGATAATATCTCCGCGCTGTAATCTTTTAAGAATGTTTTCCATGTATTCTCCTGCAAGGAAATGCTGATTAATTGTCGGATTCCAGCATTTTTAGCCGTTCAACGCATTTATGCTCCCGGCACTCCGCGCAGAAGGAAAAGTCCTGCTGGAAGCGGTGAACCTCAAGCGGCGCGGCGACAAGAATGCCGGAAGTGGATTTGTAAGGGTACATTACCCAATTATCGTTAAGCGATATGCCGATTTCATAAGCGCGAAGCGTGTCGAGCAGTTTCTCCTGCCCGGAAATATGCCACCCGCAATGTCCGGGGCAGTAATACTGAACTTTGAGCTCTTTTGTTTCACGCGCTTCACACGGTTCGGAACGTAAACGCTCCATGAAAGCGCGACACATCCAGCGGCCCAGCCGTTCGGCCCCGACGGAACTGACCAAGTTAAGCATGTAACTGAGCGAAACATTTGCCTGCCTGAGGAGATTCCTGCTTTTTATTGCCAGTTCTTCGCCCATTGTCGCGGCCATCAGGGCTATCGCGTCCGCGCGAGCGGCGATGTACGGCACGGGGCCGTCCTTATCGTTCAGCCCCCCGCCGTTGTAAAGGCTGGAAAATTTATCCGCGTCGAAGTCCTCGGCCAG
>JAIRVC010000165.1 GCA_031254095.1 Acidobacteriota bacterium | reverse complement strand
GGTGCTGATTACCGACGGCGAAGATAACAGCAGCCGTTATACCGCCGTTGAACTTCGTGAGTTCGCCAAAGAATCCAATGTGCAGGTTTACGGCATCGGACAGCAGGGAACTCTCGGCTACGGATTCGCCGAAATTCAGTACATCGTCAGCCTGACCGGGGGGCGCGCTTTTTTTCCGACCAATTTTAATGATCTGGATTACTACATTGATCTTATACACGCCGAGTTAAGGAGCCAATATCTCCTGGGGTACTCTCCCACGAACGATGTTCATGATGGAAAATGGCGGAGAATCGCAGTCAGACTTGAAGGGCCGTCGGGTCTTCCCAGGTTGGCGGTTCGCGCCAGGGAGGGATACTATGCGCCCAAAAAATAAAGGCGCGCTGATTAATTGCCTGTATCGTTTTTTCTTTTTTGCTCTTTTCTCTTTTTTCGCGGCCGTCCCGCCGGTGGGCGTCGCAGATGAACAGCCATCCGCGGAAAACGGCTCCGGCGAACGCGATTCCTACGGCCTGCCGGAATTTAGAATAGGCGTCAGGGTTGATCTGGTGCTTCTTTACGCTTCGGTCGTTGACAAAAACAATCATTTTATTCCGGGGCTGGAACGGAACCGGTTCAGGGTTTTTGAAGACGGCGTCGAGCAAAATATGGAATCCTTCGCGCAGGAAAGCGTTCCTGTAAGCATGGGCGTAGTTCTTGATCTGAGCGGAAGTATGCGGGGAAAAATCGAACAGGTAAACCGGGCGGCGCTGGCTTTTCTGCAGGCGGGCAATCCCGGCGATGAATTTTTTCTCATCGGATTCAACGACGAAGTTGAGCTGCTCCGGGATTATACCGGCGACATAGACGAAATCAGCGACGCGCTGGAAAACACTGTAGTGGCCGGGAAAACGCATCTTTATGACGCCGTTTATCTAGGCGTTGAAAAGGCTCACGCGGGAACCAGATCAAAAAAAGCTCTTGTCGTCATTACAGACGGCAACGACGACACGAGCTTTTACAGCCTGAAGGAACTCATCTCCAAAATACAGGAGTCCGACGTGCAGGTATACTGCGTCGGCCTGCTTGATGACATGCCAAAGAAAGGGATTTTCGGCCGCTGGTTAAATTCAGAATCGAAAAAATATCACGACGCGCTGGTGCGCATTTCCGAAGAAACAGGCGGAAACGCTTTTTTCCCGCAGGAAGCGCCTGAAATTCGCGGCATAGTGGAGGAAATTGCCCGCGATCTTCGCAGCCAGTACAGCATCGGATATTTTTCTTCCAATAACGCCCGGGACGGAGCGTTCCGGACAGTCAAAATAGAGCTGATTGATAAGAAAACAGACGGCATAAAAATTCGCCACCGACGCGGATATTATGCGCCGGCACAGTACAATTCCATGAAATATCCAGATTAATCGGCCCATAGGTTGCGATATAAAATGAACAAACAAAAAGATTTTTATTGGGTTTTGCGGGTCAATGTCAATGCGACCCCGGAGGAGATTAAAAACGCTTATTTAAATCTCGCGAAGGCGTGGCATCCGGATAAGCACCATAGTTCTGATGAAGCCGGGCGGAAAACGGCTGAAGAGATGTTTAAGAATTTAAGCGAAGCTTATAGCGTTCTCAGCAACGCGGCGAAGAGGGCGGATTATGACTTGACGTTGCGGGATCATGAACCTGGTGAACCGGATTATAAGCAGTACGCCCGTCAGGCGTGGGGGGGGCCTCGCGAGGATCCCGTCATTGCGAACGAAGCTTTAAAGAATGCCTTTCTGGATGCGCTGGCTGCGGAAAAGCGTAATGCGGGAGAGAAATACGCGACATTCTCCGGGATTTTCAGGGAAGTGCGCAAGGGGCGTTGCGACGAAAAGAGATACGCGGAGGAGATAAGGCTGACAAAGGCGGACGCGCTGAATTGCGCGAATACGATTCAATTTATTATTGACGATGCGAAGAAAAAGAAAATCAGGCTGATAGACGATGATCTTAAAGCGGCCGATGATTTGAAGCGCGAGGTTATGGAGTTTATTGAGGAAGCCTCCTCGTTGACTTTTAAAGAAGCCGTCCGGCGCATGAGCGCTCAGGGCGAGCATGGGCTTGTCGTGCATTCCACGGATTTGTACAAATTGTTAAAGCCCGAAAACGGTTTTTGGGAACCTCACAATGTTTGGATCAGATTGAAATTGTATGAGCAGATAAATTTAGGAATCAGTGAATATAATAATCGAAAGATAATGGAACAGTTTCTGGATAAGGAAGAAGACGCGAAGTGTATTGAGATTTTTAAAATGCGTGTTCTGGATAATATAGATATGTTCACAATAAGTGAAATGAAGGCTTTTTACAGAAAGACAGGGTGCGGCGAAAAAAGCCGCGGCGACATATTAAAAGAATGCAATATAACCGCCAGGGAAGTGCTGAAACATCGTTCTTTACGTGTGCTTATCGACAATACCCCCATTCATGAACTGACGATGAGCGTTAATAAAGCGGAACAACAGCGTAAAGATTCCAGGGCCTGGTATGAGAGGCTTGTCATGAAAAGTAATTTATTCAGCGAACTTAAAAAGCCGTTTGGTTTCAACTTTGGCGATGTATCTGAAAATTCGACCGACTGGAGAAAGAAAAAATCGCGGGTACGGAACTAACGATAATGGAAACCGCTCCGAACGGTTCGATGTCAGGCAAATGTCGAGGTCAGGCGCGGCCGAAATTCTTTTCAATTTCATACATGGAAAAACGAAGAATGGCCGTGCGGGCACTTTCTTTTTTATTGGGGAAACACCGATTAATTGCCTGAGCGGGCGAATTGCCAAATTGTTTACGGCGGCGCGGTTCCCGTAACCTCAACATATTTCTTATGGCAACCTCTGAAAACCCCAAACTCCGCGTTACGCTCCTTCGGCAAAATACTCATTTACCTCAAATGTAAACTCCGCTTTTGCCTCAGTCGCAAGCCTTGATTTTGGGGTTTTCAGAGGTTGCCTTATATGCCTCGGCCCATCGGCTCCGTGCGCCCGGCACAATATCCCGCGCAGGCAATTACTCAGCGTTTCCCTTAGTTGCTCAGATTAAGATATGTGCGAACCCCAAACGCCCAGATATTGTTGTTTCCTCTGTCGCCGTTCGGGTTTTTCGCCCATTGCAGATTGGGTGAAAAGCTTAGATATTTATTCGCCTTAATTTTGTAATAAATCTCCATGCGGTGTTCGCTGCCGGAATCAATGCCGGTTTCCGCGTCAAGCGATTTAAAATCTTTTCCTACGATGGCCTGTCCGTAAGCAAATCCCAGGGTGTCTTGCTCGCGCCGCAGGAATCTTCCCGAAATACCGACGCCCGCGCTCCAGGCATGTTCAACTTGGGAGACGCTGCCGCGCTGATGGCCGTAACGGGCAAAGAGCGTTACGTCTTTGGTGATTTCCTGATCGGCCGAAAGCCCGAATCCGTAATTAGCGTCGTCGGCGATGCCAGAGGAAAGCAGGCGCTCGTGGCCGTTATCGTTATGCCAGCCATAAATCCGATAATTTCCCTGTCTGTCGGCAATTTTTGGCTTCATGCCCAGTTCCAGAATGGAAAACGGATTTTTGAAAACATTGTCCCAGTCGCCGCCATCCCAGTTCGGGTCGCCGTCCGCGAATCCGACGCCTATATCAAAGAATTCGTTCGGTGAAATCCATAGCATCGCGCCGAAGTTGCTGTATCCAGGAAACTCCACCACCGGATTGTTTACAAATCCGCCTGAAAGGAACTGGTCATATTCGTCGTTGGCAACCGCGTTATTGTCAAAATCCGTTGTAAGGTCGATTTTGCCGCCGCGCAGGCGCACCTTTTCGCCAAAGACATGTTCGTACCATATTTTGGCAAGACGAAAATTGTTATCGGCGGTAGCTGCGTTGAATAGCGAAATGTTTGGAATGTCTCTATCGATTCCGCTGCCGTTGGCAGTTTTAAACTGCATGAACGCCTTACCGGATTTTGACGTCGGAACCGTCAATTTAAGATCAAAAACCAGGGTTGCGTCCGTAGCGCTGTCGATACGGTAACTATCATCTTTTCTGGTCATTCCGGGAGACCCTTGAAGTACGCCCACCGCGTCGATTTCGATATCGACATTTTTATACCACGGAGTTTCGTTTTCCTGTCCAAACAACGTGCCAACCATAAGCAGGGGCAATATCATCGCTCCCGCAAGCCAAAGTGAAACTGTTTTCATTTTTTCAACCTCCTGAATTCATATTACCGGGATCGGACTGTATGCGCTTCCTTAAATCGTTTTTTATACGCTCCCTCGATTTTTCTTCGCTCCCGATATTTAATGTTAAGGGCGTAATGTCAAACAACGCCGCAATATCCGGCTTTTTTATCGGATTAACATATTTTTACGTTAACAATGTTTGTTATGCGGACATTTTCTTCGAGATGCTTCAAAAGGAAACAATGATTAATGGCCTGAGCGGGCCGTACAATCCGCCGTCCGAAACGATTTTCCGGGCCGAAAATAAATTTTTATCGTAGGTTTTTGATATTTTAGCCCGGCCGGCGAAAAGATTAAGGCAGCCTTTTTTGATATGTCATACGAGTGATTATTCCAGCATTTTACGCGCGTCCGGATATGCCAAAGCCGGAGCCGCAGATCGGACATTTTAGAAGATCGATATAATTCCTTATATTTCTTCCGCCGATTTCGTTTTTTTCTCTGTCATACAAATAAACAGAAGGGATGATTCATATTGAATCATCCCTTCTGTCTGCCGGTCTCTAGCGACCCGCGGCTGCCGGCTGATTACACAACTATCTAATCAGCACTTTCCTTTGTCTCTTTCCGGGAAAGAACTCTTCAAAACCTCGCCAACAACCTCATTTCAGAAGTTACCAAAAGATGGTTTACAGCGGATTTTTCTGACCACCGACCGCCGTGAGGGCCGGCCTAATTTGCTCCTACCCATTCCTTTGACAGTCTGACGGCCGCCATGGCGTCCTTTCCATAAGCGTCGGCCTTGGCATACGCGGCAATCTGATCGTCCATTTGTCCGCCACCGATCATGACTTTTACGCCGTCACGCAAACCGGCGTCCACAAGCGCCTGGACGATATTCTTCATCGGATCATAGGCGAGGGTAAGGAATCCGCTCAGGCCGACAACCTGCGGCTTGTTCTCGCGAACCGCTTCGACAAATCTGGCGACAGGGACGTCGATACCAAGGTCGATAACTTCAAACCCGTTGATGTCCAGCATGAACACCACGATATCCTTGGCAATATCATGAATATCGCCTTCCACTGTGCCGAAAACCACCTTGCCCAGCTTTTTCTGCGAATCGGCGCCGGAAGCCGTAAGCCTGGGTTTTACCTTGGCGCCGATGGCGCGCAACATTTCGCCGCCCAGAATCAGTTCCGGAACAAAACATTCGCCCGCGGCAAATCTGTCTCCGATAATCCCCAGTGCCGTTCTGCAGTCTTCCAGAAGGCCCAAAGGATCAGCGCCCTCGTTCAACAGTTCATCGGCGATTCTCTCGGCGTCTTCCTCCCGCATGTCCACGACGGCATCAATCAATTCTTGCGACATATGCTCTCTCCTTTTTTATTTCGTTTTATTATTATAACAGTTTTTCAATGTCTTATACAGGTTTGCCGAAAACCCCCGCCCTGAACGCGCGCGTGAACTGCAAGCAATGTCTGTCTTCCGCCAGCAGCAGATTCGTTGCCAGAATAGTGGTCTGAATGTCCTGATTGTTCGGGTCGCAGATGGCGCAATCCATCCCCGCTTCCATCGAAAGCGCAAGAAAAACGCGGTTGATGAAAGAACGTGCCGGCATTCCAAACGAGATGTTGCTTAACCCGCAGGTGATATGAACCTTCGGGAAGTTCCTTTTTATTTCGCGCACGGTATCAAGAAACAGCAGGGCGTTTTCCTGCCCCGTCGCAATCGTCATGGCGAGAGGATCAAAATAAAGATCCTCGTCGGCGATGCCCATAGGCCTGGTTTTGTCCAGAATTCTGCCTATGACGTCCAGCCGCTCTTCTTTTGTTTTTGGAATCCCCTTTTCATCCATCGCCAGCGCGACAGCCGGACATTTGTTTTCGGCGACGACGGGATAAACATCCAGACGTCCGGGCTCCAGGCTTATTGAGTTGATCAGCGGCTTATGCCTGACGGCGCCGAGCGCCGCTTTCAGAGCCGCCGGATTGGCGCTGTCAAGAGCAAGCGGCTTGTCAACTACAGCCTGTATGGTTTCAACCAGCCATATCAGATCATCAGGTTCGCGTTGCGGGGCGGTTCCGGCATTAACGTCCAGCCAGGTTGTCGCGCTGACTTCCGCCTGCTGTCTGGCCAAGTCCTGTATGAAAGCGGCGTCACGGTCTTTTATTGCCTGAGCCACGCGCTTTCGCGTGCCGTTTATTTTTTCTGCGATTATTTTCAGCAAAATTGCTCCTTTCCGGGGAGAACGCTCCATGCCCTGACGACAATAAAGATTAAAGCAACCCTAATCTCATCGCGCCCAATTATGGCACCATGGAACAGAAAAGTTAATCATTAATCGGATTGGGCAAAAATTGCAAGTAAAGAATGATTCTTTACGCACCGGACGCTGTCCCGTCATTTAATAATTATTGTGGTAGAATAAAATTCATGATCGCCGCTATTTTGGTTTTACTGCTTTTTTCAGACGGCCGCGCCCGTGATTTCAGCCGCGCCCGGCAAATCCGGAGTCCGGCCGCATACGCGGCAGGCGTCTGTTGATGCATGATGCAGCGAAAACCAGGGGATTCGACAACTATATTTATACCGATGGTTATACCGGCCTCTATAAGGAAATGCTGAATAAATGATTAACGTATACATACCCACCCCGCTGCGCCCGTTTACCGACGAACTGGCTGAAATACGGCTGGAAGGAAAAAACGTCGGAGAAGTTCTTGAAAATTTCAAAGCCCGGTTTCCCGCCGCCGCCGAGCGCTTTTTTTCTTTCCGCACCGCGCGCTATTTTAATTTGTATCTGAACGACGAGGATGTTCGTGTTCTCGAAGGCATGGATAC
>JAIRVC010000150.1 GCA_031254095.1 Acidobacteriota bacterium | reverse complement strand
CGCCTTGACGGACGGCCTTGACGGACTCATAGCGCGCAAGCTAAATCAGCGCACTCCGCTTGGATCCGTCCTTGATCCGATGGCGGACAAGATTTTGCTGACCGCCGCGTTTATTGCGCTGACGCTGCAATCCGTGCCGGTTACGCTGCATATTCCGGCATGGCTGACCATTCTCACAATCAGCCGCGATATGCTGATTGCCATTTCGGTGCTTATTATCCATATGCAGACAGGACATTCCCGCTTCCCCCCAAGCATTATGGGCAAGTGTACGACGGCGGTTCAGCTTATACTGGTCGGCGTCTGCCTGCTTGCGGGATTTGAGGCGAAAACGGCTTCGTTTCTATTTCCTTTTGCGGTTTACGCCACGCTGTTCTTTACGGTCGCTTCCGGCCTGCATTACTTCTACAGGTCAGTCAAAATAATTTCTTCGTATCAGGATACGGACAATGCCTGAAACCGGAATCAAAATCCTTGAAATTGTTCCCGGTTCAGCGGCGGACAAAATCGGGCTAGCGCCGGGCGACCGGCTTCTGACCATCAACGGACATGAAATTACGGACGAACTGGCGCTGCGTTTTTATCTCCACTCGGAAGAAACGGCCGTCCTGTGCTGGCGGCGGGCGAGCGGCACGATCCGGCGCGGTAAAATAAATATCGCGGAAACGGCCGATTTTGTTGACCCCGGCGTTGTTGTGGAGGATTTTCCGACGCGCCGGTGTTCCAACGCCTGCGTCTTTTGCTTTGTCGATCAGCTTCCGCCCGAAGCGCGTCCGGAGCTCCGCGTAAAAGACGACGACTACCGGCTGTCTTTCCTGTATGGCAATTACGTTACGCTGACCAATGTAACGGAAAAAGACATAAGCCGGATTATCGAACAGCGCCTGTCGCCGCTTTACGTATCCGTTCACGCGACCGATCCCGAATTGCGCGCGCGCATCCTTGGCCGAAAGAAAACGGACAATCTTGAAAAAAAACTTGCGCGTCTTCGGCGCAACGGAATCCGGATTCACGCGCAGATTGTTTTGATGCCGGGAATCAACGACGGCGGGCAGCTCGAAAAAACGGTTATGGATCTTTACCGATTCTATCCCGGCGTGGAATCGGTCGCCATTGTCCCGGTGGGCCTGTCTGATTACGCGCCGCGTGGAAACGGGCTGCGCCCGGTGACGGGGGCGTACAGCCGCGCGTTCATTCGCCGCGTCAATAAATGGCGGCAAAGCTTTATTGCCCGGTCGCAAAGCGCGTTTGTATTTCCAGCCGACGAATTTTACCTTCTGGCGGGAGAATCCATTCCGGAGCGGGATTATTACGAGGATTTCGCGCAGATTGAGGACGGCGTCGGCATGGTTCGGCATTTTCTGGAAGATTTTGCGGCGGCATCGGCGCGTCGGCGCAAGCCTTTGACCGGCCTCCGTGGAACGCTGGTGACGGGCAGGCTTTTCTTTCCCGTACTGGAGCGATGCATTGAGGAGTTAAACCGGCGGACAGGCGCGAAACTTATGGTGCGCGCCGCTGAAAATCGTTTTCTCGGAAAACGTGTCACCGTTGCGGGGCTTCTTTCCGGCGAAGATATACTTGCGGCTTTGCGCGGCAATGACGCCGGCGGCTTTGTGGTCATTCCCGGCGAGGCGCTCGCGTTCGGCAACCGGCTGCTGTTGGACAATTTGACGCTGAATGATTTATCGCGTAAGCTCGGCCTGCCGGTTTACTCCGGCGGAAGAAACGCGGGCGAATTCTTCAAAATGCTTGCGAAAATTTAGTGGTTATCAGGGGCGACCGCCCCGGTCGCCCGTTTCTGGAATCAGCTCCAGGTAAGGCGAAAAGGTGACGGATATTTTTGAAAATCTGGCGGAAGTGTTTGACGCCGACAAGCGGCTGGACGCGGCGTATGTACTGGGCAGCGCCGCACGCGGCGAATTGCGCGCTTCCAGCGATATCGATATCGCGCTGCTCCCCGCTCCCGGCGCGGCGCTGACAGCGTGCGATCTGGCGGAACTTGCCGGACGGCTTGCGGACATCGCGGGAAGGCCGGTTGATCTGGGCATTCTTTCCTCGCGGAATCTGGTATATGCGCACCAGGCAATTCTGACCGGAAAATGCGTATGGCGGCGGGCGGAAACTTCCGCCGGACTGAGAATAGCGACATTGCTTGGGCTTTATGACCGGTTTCAATTTGAAAGGCGGGAGGTTTTAGATGCCTATACAGCCGGATGACGTTTGCTTTAACAAAGGCGCGATTATCGAACGCGCCGTTCGCAGGGCGCTTGAGGAATTTAACGCGGACAGGGATTTGAAAAGCTTTACGCATATCGACGCGATGACGCTGAATCTGGAACGGGCGTGTCAGGCGGCTATTGACTGGGCTATGCATCTGGTTGCTCGCGAGCATCTCGGTGTGCCGCAAAGCGGCGCGGACGCTTTCAGGCTGTTAAGCCAGGCAGGCCTGATTTCAGAAACCAGCCGCCAGGCCATGTCGGCGATGACGGGATTCAGGAATATCGCCGTGCATGAGTATCAGGAGCTGGACATGGGCGTTCTCCGGAAAATTGTCGAAGGCGGATGGCGGACGCTGGTTGTCTACGCGCAGGAACTGGGAGTGAATATCAGGCCATAATCAGTGATCATTGATCGCTGACCGCTAAGGAAACACTGATTAATTGCCTGAGAGGGCGAATTGCCAAATTGTTTACGACTGCGCGGTACTCGTAACCTCGACATATCATTAATATATGCCTCGGTTCCTGCGCTCCGTGCGCCTCGCGCTTCATCCCGCACAGACAATTAATCAGCGTTTCCATAATACTGATTGCGCCGGACGGCGTATTTGTGTTAAACAATATCTTTTGTAAACAATCCATAGTGTTTCCCGGATCGGCGTTTCCTTAAACGAAGAACAGGGGAACGATAACTAACAACTAACTAACGTTACACTGCGGAACGAGGAGATTATGTATTCATTCGAACCGACTGAAGATCAGCAGATTGTGATAACCGCCGCGAAAAAGCTGGCGGAAAAAGATTTTCGCGCGCGCATGAGGGAGGCCGACGACGCGCGCGAGCCGGATGCGGAATGGCCCGCCGCGAGCTGGGAACTCTCGCTGCTGCCAGCCAGCATTCCGGAGCAATACGGCGGCTTTGGCGAACCTTCGGCGATAACCTTGGTTCTGGCAGCCGAGGAATTGGCATGGGGCGACCTGAGCGCCGCTCTGATAGCCGCCGCGCCAAACCTTACGGCTCTGCCGGTTTTGCATTGCGGCACGGAAGAACAGAAAAACGAGATGCTTTCATTGTACTGCACGGAAGAATATGTTCCGGGTTCCGCCGCCCTCATGGAAACGGGAATAGGCTTCAATCCTTACGAACTTAAAACAACCGCCGTCATGAAAGAAGGCGGCTATGTTTTATCCGGCGCGAAATGCAACGTTCCTTACGCGGCGGAATCGGGTTGTGTGCTTGTTTACGCTTCGCTCAACGGCGCTTCGCAGGCGTTCCTTGTGAAGAAAGATACGCCGGGGTTCATTATTAAAGAGCGCGAACAAAACGTGGGGATGTGCGCGTTTCCTATGTATTCCGTGGAATTTAAAGACTGCGCGATTCCAGCGTCGCAGCGGCTTGGCGGCGAAAAAGGCTGCGATTTTTCGTATCTTTTAAACGCCTCCCGCACGGCGCTCGCGGCCATGGCCGTAGGCGTTGCCCGCGCCGCGCTGGAATATTCCATAGACTACGCCAAACAGCGCAAGGTTTTCGGCGAAGCGCTGGCGCAGCGGCAATCGGTCGCTTTCAAGCTTGCCGAAATCGCCACGGATGTTGACGCGGCGCGGATGATGGTCTGGAAAGCGGC
>JAIRVC010000145.1 GCA_031254095.1 Acidobacteriota bacterium | reverse complement strand
GCCTTATGAGACAGAAACATTTGGCGTGCCATCCGGGAAAATCGCCATTGGCACGTTTCCGGTGTTGAGCTGGTATTCTGTTGCGTTTTCGCCGGATAGCATCGAAGATTACTATAATTCCATGACCGCGTTATTTCTTGCCATGTTTGCAGTCATCGCCTTGATTCTCGTCGTATTAAATATATTTGTCGTAAGGTCCGCGAAAGAAGCGATGGAAGTGCTGGCCACCGCAACCCGCACTAATAAGTCGCTGAAAATAAAATTTTCTTTGGTATTTCTATTATTCGCTATATTGTTGTTTTCGCTCATCGCAATAAACTCTGTGCGGCAGATACAGCAAGCCGCATCGATTATGGTATCCATTTCCGGAATGCCGATACTGGAACGTCTGAGCGCAGTGATAGACGGCGATAAGTATGAAGCCCTTGCGCAAACCCTCGATGAATTCGACCCGTTTTATCAAGAGATGCAGGAAGTATTCCGTCAAATCAAGAGTGAAACTCAATGCCTGTATCTTTATTCAATGGCGTATGACGCGGACGGGGTTCATCGTTTTATATTCGACGCCGAAGAACCTGGCAGCGAGAACTACTCGCCTTTAGGGGAGATAGAGGACGTCAGTAGTTACGACCGCTCGTATATGCAGGCTTATAAGACAAGAACCACGCAATTTACCAAGATGATGACCCAGTTGCGATGGGGGCGTCTAATTTCGGTATATATGCCTTTATTTAATTCTAATGAGGATGTTGTCGGGGTCATCGGCGTTGATTTTCAGGGAGAAGATATTTACGCGGCGATAATGTCAAGCTTGAAATTGCAGGTTGTATTTGCGTTTATATTCATTGCAATCGTATTTCTTTCCTATTTTTTAATTTTGAAAGACTTGACCCGGCAAAACGAGGCGCTTTTTATAATGAGCCGGGAAAAAGAGAATGCTTCGCAAGCCAAAAGCGATTTTTTGGCGAAAATGAGCCATGAAATCCGCACACCAATGAACGCCATACTCGGAATCGCGCAAATTCAGATGCAAAAAGGTGATTTGCCCGAAGAATATGCCGGTGCTTTTGATAAAATTTACAACTCCGGCAACAGTCTGTTAAAAATCATCAATGATATTCTTGATTTGTCGAAAATAGAATCAGGAAAGATGGAGTTGCAGCCCATAGAATATGGTGTGCCGAGCCTAATAAATGACGCGGTGCAGCTTAACGTCGTGCGGATTGGCTCCAAGCCGATTGAGTTTATACTTGATATAGATGAAAACCTGCCGTCTAAATTTTTGGGCGATGAACTGCGCCTGAAGCAGATCCTGAACAATCTGCTCTCGAACGCCATCAAATACACCGAAAAAGGCTATGTCAAGCTATCGGTCAAACACTTCGCAAATGGCGGGGACGCAATGCTGCATTTTTCTGTTGAGGACACGGGACAAGGACTGAAACCGGAAGATAAAGAACGGCTGTTCTCGGAGTATCTGCGCTTCAACGCTTATGCGAACCGTTCTACCGAAGGAACCGGGATCGGGTTGAATATCACCCAAAACCTTGTGTACCGCATGGATGGTACAATCGAAGTCGAAAGCGAATACGGCCATGGCAGCGTATTTACGGTGACGGTAAAACAACAAACGGTTGATTGCGCCGCAATCGGCGCCGAGACCGCTGAAAAACTGCGCAACTTTACTTTTGCCAGCGAACGGCAACTATCAAAGATGCAGATGTCTTTCGTGCCGATGCCGTATGGGAAAGTTTTGATTGTTGACGATGTTGAAACCAACTTATATGTAGCCAAAGGGTTGATGTCGGCGTATAAGCTTAAGATCGAGACGGCTGACAGCGGTTTTGCGGCGTTGGGAAAAGTGGAAAACGGCAACGTCTACGATGTCATTTTCATAGATCACATGATGCCGCAAATGGATGGAATTGAAACAACTCAAAAATTGCGCGGGATGGGATACACGGGCGTCATTATTGCACTGACAGCTAACGCGATTGTTGGCAGCGATAAGATGTTCAAACAAAACGGTTTTGATGATTTCATTTCTAAACCGATTGACGATCGCCAACTCAACGCCTGTTTGAATACATACATCCGGGACCGCCACCCAGAGGAAGCAGAGAACTACAAAATTGAGACAGCCCAAACAACGGTAGGAATCAATCCCAAGCTCTTTGCAGCATTTCGGCGAGACGCGGAAAAGGCGGTCATAACCATGCGGGATACAATCGCAAGCGGTAAC
Organism: Acidobacteriota bacterium; assembly: GCA_031254095.1. GTDB lineage: Bacteria > Acidobacteriota > UBA6911 > UBA6911 > UBA6911 > UBA6911. Next base: position 1,983 of record JAIRVC010000145.1, on the reverse strand, counting down.
ATAAAACTATTCACTACAACCGCCCACGGCATGAAATCCACGCTTGCGAATGTAGGGAAGCCTGATGAATCGGAGCTGGCTTCCGCTTTGGAAAGTGCCGGTCTTGACGGCGATATGGAGTTTATATCGGCTAATACCGAAAACTTTTTAGAATTGCTTGAAAGCCTGATAAACAAACTGAAACCGACAGAGGCCGCAGACGGCGTTGACGCGGAATATGACGAAGACAGGGCGTACCTGGTTGAACAGTTGAGGGTGATTGAATTGGCCTGCGGTGACTACAACGATACGGCGGCATATGCCGCGCTTGACCGATTGCAGGAAATGTCGTGGAATCCGGAAACATCCGTAATGCTTGAAAATATCCGCAATACGCTGTATTTTGACAGCGATTTTGAAGTGGCCGCGAAACAGGCTGTCGAGCTGTCAGGCACACGTCAAGTATTCGCTATTCGCGTAAGTTAAGGAAGTGCTGATTAATAGACTTTAAAGTTATCTTTTATCGTCAATGTTGATGATTTATTCAGCGCTTCCCTAGAAGTGGCTGATGCGCCAGCCGGGCATGAGCACATCGCCGGCCAGGCGCAGAAAATAATCATCGGTCATGCTGGCCAGGGCGTCCCGGGCTATTTCAGCCGGGCTGTGTTCCAGGGGGTAGTCGGGGTCGAGTTGGTCCAAAAACTCCCTGGCCTGGCTCAAGCCCGGCTGGCCGGATTCAAATTCAGCCTGAAGGCGCTCGAACAAAATGCCGTAGAGGCGCTCTATCTTGGGCGTCTCGCTTTTTATGGCCGGGTTGAAATAAATATGCCGGCGGTTAAAATCCTTCAACTGGATCAAGGCCCGGGCCACATCCGGCGAAAAACCTATAAGGCCTTCCTCCCGCCGGGCGGCCGAAGTGCGGCGCAGATCATCCACCAGCCGATAAACGATCTGGCCATTGGTGTGGCCCAGCACCTCCGCCACCTCGGCCGGCAGTTCCCCGCGGTCCACCAGACCCACCTCGATGGCGTCCTCCAGGTCCCGGCCGACATAGCCCACGCTGTCGCAGAGGCGCACCAGGCAGCCTTCCGGGCTTAGGGGGCGCAAACTGGTCCGGGGGTCGGCCCGACGAAGGGCCAGACGGCGATCGTATTCCGCAAAGTCCGCCCGGCCTTCCGGCTTAAGGTCGGTGTAATCTGATTCCCCGTCATGACACAAAATGCCGTCCAGGGTGCCCAGGGTCAGGTTCAAGCCCCGGCCCCTTTTTTCCAGGCGCTCCAAAAAACGGACACTCATGACCGCATGGCTGAAGGGCTCCAGGCCGGCGGCCAGGCACAGGGCGGAAAGAAACCGCTCGCCGTCATGCCCGAAGGGGGGATGGCCCAAATCATGGCCCAGGGCTATGGCCTCCAGAAGGTCGGCGTCCAGACCCAGATCCCGGCCTATGGTCCGGGCCACGCGGGAGACCATCTGGACATGGAGAACCCGATGGGTTATATGGTCGTTTTTCAACAGGTAGAAAACCTGGGTCTTATCAATATAGCGGGTATATGCTTTGGAGTGGAGTATGCGGTCCACATCCAGAGCCCAGGGCCGGCGGTGGTCCGCGGCCTCCAGGCTGCTTGATTCAAAACGGCGGACCTGCCACGCTTCCCGGTCCCTCGCCTTTTCCGCCGGCTCTTCCGGCTGGTAATTTTCCCAGTTGACCACCACTGCTTGGGCCTCCGTCAAAATTTTGCCAGTGTCTATACCATATTTAGCATTAACTATATATCATTTATTAAAAATAATATACATAAACCATTTCGGCAGGAAACTTTCACGCCTGAAATGATGTAAAGTTATGTTCACTTCTTACGCGCTGACAAATTTACATATATGTAATAATTTGTTTTTATTAATAATTTTTATAATTCCCACAGCCCGGCCAGTGCCAAAGCCACCCGTCCCCGGGCTGAAACTTGGCCTAGACTGTGAAAAAATTTTCTCATCAAGTAAAGCTCA
>JAIRVC010000129.1 GCA_031254095.1 Acidobacteriota bacterium | reverse complement strand
GCAATTTGCGTTCGTCCGTTGAAAACCGCCCTATCCATCGTTTTTTGTTGACATTATCATCGCGGCGAATTTTTTCTGATCACTAACCATTGGCCGACGTGAGGAGGCTTAATGCGATGGCAATTTTTCAAAAGCCAATTTCCCGCAAAGCAGTCTGGATGCTTTCGAGCGCGGCGAGCGCGCCCATTGGCAGGCCGATATGGTTCGACGCGGTAACTTCCGGGTTGCGCGGATTGATGCGTATGAGCGGAAAGCCGCTGTGCTCGCTCATCATGCGAACCGTGGCGACGGACTTGCCCGCGCCTAATTCAACTACAATGGGATTCGACGCCGCCCCAAGCCATGCCTCAAAACAGGCTTCCTGCCGGCCGGAGCGCCATTGCAGCCAGTTCCAGTCGCCGAACATCAGTATGTTCGGCCGTGCCAGTTCGCCGCAATCCGGGCAGGCCGGCCAGGGTGGCGCAAGGCGGCAGGTGGACAAATCAACGACAGGATCAAATTCATCCGCCGGCCATATGTGGTCGGAACAGGGCTTGACGCATTGCAGGTGATGAATCGAGCCGTGTACCTCGTATATTGCCTCATCCGCAAAACCGGCTTTCTGGAAATGCCCGTCCACATTGCTGGTAAACACGAAAGCCCCTTCGGGCAAACGCGCCGCTATTTCCCGAAGGATGGCAAAACCGCGATGCGGAACCGCTTCACGATAGCGCCGCAGGCGGTGGCCGTAAAACCCCCAGGCGAGGCCGGGGTCACGCGCGAACGCCTGCGGATTGGCGATTTCCTCAAATCGCAGCCGCGCCTGCCGCAGTGGAGGATAAGCGCGCCACAGTCCTTCGGGCCCGCGAAAATCGGCCAGCCCCGAATCGACGCCCATGCCCGCGCCTGCGGCTATGAGCAGACCGGAAGATTGAGCGATACGTTCGGCGCAGTGAATGAAAAGCGAAGCGTCTGAAGCCATATTCATAGAAGGGAACCTCTAAAAACTCCAAAATCAAGACTTGCGGCCGAGACAAAGCGGAGTTTTACATTTACGTAAATGAACATTCTGGATCGGACGCGCAACGCAGAGTTTGGGGTTTTTAGAGGTTTCCAAAAGAAATCAGATATCCTCTACAGGCCTGATACCCCATATATTTTCAGCATATTCCATAACCGCCCTGTCGGCCGAGAAGCATCCGGCTTTTGCGGTATTAATAAGCGACATGCGATTCCAGCGTTTTTTGTCCATGTACGCAGTTTGAATATCCTTCTGCGCGCGCTTGTAATCTTCAAAGTCGGCTAAAACAAAGTATTGATCCGCAATGCCGTTGTACCCGGTCGTCAGCGAATTCGCCATGTCGCTGAACGCCGTGCCGTTTATTCCCGCGGCCAGCTTGAAAAGGATTCTTTCAAGAGAGGGGTTGTCGCGACAGATCGACCAGGGAGTATATGTTCCCGATCGCCTTAAATCTTCAACTTCCGAAACATCCATCCCGAAAATGAATATATTGTCATCGCCGACAGCCTCATGTATTTCAATATTAGCTCCGTCCTCTGTACCTATCGTAACAGCCCCGTTTATCATTAATTTCATATTTCCCGTTCCCGACGCCTCTTTTCCGGCAAGCGAAATCTGTTCCGACACGTCGGCGGCAGGCATTATCAGTTCGGAAAGAGACACGGAATAGTTTTCGAGAAATACGACTTTAATAAAATCCGACGCTATCGGATCATTGTTGATTTCTTCGGCGAGGTTGCAGGCCAGGCTTATAATTCGCTTTGCCGCGCTGTAGCCCGCCGCCGCTTTCGCTCCAAAAATAAATGTTCGCGGATATATGTCCACATTGCGATTTTCTTTTATTGCATTATAAAGGTCGATTATGTGAATTAAATTAAGCGTCTGCCGTTTATATTCATGCAGTCTTTTAACCTGAACGTCAAATATCGAATCCAGGTTCACCGTAATATTATTGTGGGTTTTAATATATTTGGCGAGCCTTTTCTTGTTGGCTTTCTTTACTTCTGAAATGCGCTGCAGTATTTCATCGTTATCCGCGTAAGACATTAGTTTTTCAAGTTCACGGGCGTCTTTTTTAAAGCCGCTGCCGCATAACGTTTCAATTAAATTCGACAGTTTCGGGTTTGCCTGGCACAGCCATCTCCTGTACGCTATTCCATTTGTTACATTTGTAAATTTTTCAGGAGTGACTGCGTTAAACCCGCCAAAAAGATTATCCCTGATAATGCCGCTGTGGAGAGCGGACACGCCGTTTACTTTATGCGCGGCCAGAACACAAAGATTTGCCATTCGTATCTTTTCGTCATATATGACGGACATGGTTTTTCTTAACTGTTCATGTTCGGGAATATTCGTTGATAATTCATCGTTGAAGCGCCTGTTGATTTCGACCACAATGGAATGTATCCGGGGGAGCAGTTCGGCAAACAGGTCTTCCGGCCACTGTTCAAGCGCTTCGGGCATGATGGTATGATTCGTATAAGATATCGTCCGGCAGACTATTTCCCATGCTTTTTCCCATGAATAATCGTAATCGTCCATAAATATTCTCATAAGTTCCGGAATAGCCATGGCGGGATGAGTATCATTTATATGTATCGCGGCTTTCTTGTAGAAATTATTAAGGGTGTTAAAACGCCGGAAGTGTTCGCGCGTCAGGCTTTGCATGGATGCGGAAATGAAAAAATACTGCTGCTGCAGCCGGAGCGTCTTTCCTTCCCTGTGGGCGTCTTCGGGATAAAGAATCTTTGATATTACTTCGGCCCGGTGTTTTTCCTCCATGGATTTTAAATACTGCCCATCCGCGAACAGTTTCATATCTATGCTCATTGCGGATCCTGATTTCCAAAGCCTCAGGGTGTTTACAATCCCGCTGTCGTATCCCGGGATCAACATATCGAACGGAAGCGCGAGTACCCTGGCGTAATCCTTGTGTACCAGCTTCACATTGCCTTTTTTATCACATTCTTCCTTGAGTTTTCCGCCGAAATGGACTTCTTCCATTTCTTCAGGCTTGCGTATTAGCCAGTATTCTCTGTTTGTCGCCCAGTCATCAGGCGCTTCAATCTGCATGAAATTTTCTATTTTTTGCTTGAATATCCCGTATTCATAAAAAATGGAAAAACCGTGCCCCAGCATTTTCTGGCTCGCGATCGCGTCCAGATAGCAGGAAGCGAGCCTCCCAAGCCCTCCGTTGCCAAGCCCCGCGTCGGGATCCATCTCATACAGGTCTTCCAGTTTGCGGCCATGCGATATTGTCGCTTCCCTGAACGGCGCTTCGAGTCCCAGATTAAAAATGTGGTTGTGAAGCGAAGCTCCGGGCAAAAATTCCATTGACAGGTAATAAACCCGCTTATTTTCATACGAATCAGGGGAATTATTCTGTTGAGTGCGCAGATTCGACATTATATCCCGAACCAAAAGGCAGGTTGCGGCATAATATTCGTTTTTGGTTGCGTCGCTTGCGTCTTTGCCGAAATTACTGAGAATTTTTTCTATTCTTGCTTTTATGTGTTCGGCCGAATAATGCTTTTTCATTTTTACCATCCAAATTTTTTAAAAGGGCGCGGCAATTGTAAAACTCCCGGCAGCGCGGGCATTTTTACCGGCAAATTGCGCAAGCCCTTCGCATACCGCTCAAATTCATTCGCATTTTACGAGATTCCGCAGCAAGATCAACCCTCATGGGTATAAAAAAACGGGGCTCTCACGTTTCTGTGAGAGCCCCGTGGCTTGCCTTCCGTGTCCATGGAAAATTTAGATACAATACCACGCGATTCCATGATACAAAATGAAGTTCCATCGTTTCGGGCAGGTGCCCGAAAGCGAAGGCG
>JAIRVC010000121.1 GCA_031254095.1 Acidobacteriota bacterium | reverse complement strand
TTGTACTCGACCGGATCCTCGGCGGTCATGATGTTTGTCGTCGGCGTGTTAAGTTTATTAAGCGACGCGTACAACGTGCTGGTTTTGCCGCTTCCCGTCGGCCCCGACACCAGCACCATCCCGTAAGGTTTGGCAATCGCCGTCTCGACTTTTCTGAGCGAAGACTCCTCGAAACCCAGCAGGCTCATGTCAAGCGGCAACATATCCTTGTCGAGGAGTCGAAGCACCAATTTTTCGCCAAAGAGCGTCGGCAGTGTTGAAACGCGGTAATCAATATCTTTTTTCTTGCCGAGAACCGTTTTTGTGCGAACTTTGATGCGCCCGTCCTGCGGCAGGCGTTTCTCCGAAATATCCAGCTTTGCCATGATTTTTATGCGTGAAGTAATGGCGTCCCGCAGTTTGAGCGGCGGATGCATCATGTCGTAAAGAATTCCGTCTATACGGTAACGCACCCGATAATCTTTTTCGTATGGCTCGATATGAATATCGCTGGCTCTTTTTTGTATGGATTGCGCAAGAATCAGGTTCACCAATTTAATTATCGGCGCGTCTTCGCCGGTTTTCTGCAGTTGATGAAGAGACGCGCTCTCCTCTTCATCCATGTTTATATCAAGATCCGGCTCGGAGCCGCCCTCGTCGCTCTCCTTTTCCTGCTCGGCAATCTTTTTATAAACATCCTGCAATTCGATCGAATGCGAAGTGCCGTAATATTTTTCCAGCGCGACTATAATCGAGCCCTCGGTGGCAACCACGGTATCGACGTTCAATCCCGTTGTAAACTTGATTTCATCCACGGCAAAAACGTTTGCCGGATCGGCGCAGGCAATGATTAAAACGTTTCCGACGATGCTCAGAGGCACCACCAGATATTTCCGGGCAACCTCAAGCGGAATTATTTTGATCACGGAAGCGTCAATTTCAAAAGAATCCAGGTCTATGGACGGTACGCTGTATTTCTTGCTCAGGATCTCCGTGATGTCGTTGTCATCAACGTATCCCAAATGGATCAAAATCGAACCCAGCCGGCCGCCGTTCTGATTCTGGTATTTTAGAGCCGATTCGAGCTGATCAGTGGTTATGAGTTTTTCTTCTACCAGCAATTTGCCGATTTGTGTCGCCATCGTATTATCCCGGTTAGCTCCAAAACAAGCCCATAGTAGTTGATAAAAACAGAAGGATGCTGATCCATCCGTTCACGGTAAAGAACGCGGTATTTGCCCGGCTCAAATCCTCGGGACGAACCAGACTGTGTTCATACGCAAGCAGCAGGCCGACAACCGCCAACCCGATGTAACTTATCATACCAAGGCTTTCTTTCCAGAATAGAAAACTTAAAATTCCTATCATTATCAGGTGAAAAAAAGCTGAAATACGGAGCGCGGATGCCGTTCCGAAGCGTCCGGGAATGGAATAAAGCGATTCTTTTCTGTCAAAATCCACATCCTGACATGAATAAATAATGTCAAAGCCGGAGACCCAAAGCGCCACCGCGAGGCCAAGAATCAACGGAGCGGCGTCGATAGTGCCCCGCAGCGCAATCCACGCGCCGATTGGCGCCGCGGCCAGCGCGACGCCGAGAAATATATGCGACAGCCAGGTAAAACGTTTTGTAAAGGAATAGAAAAATACTATTGCGAGCGCGAGCGGACTCAGCGCCAGGGAGAGCGTATTCAGGCGGGACGCGGCAAAAACAAGCGCCGCCGAGCTTACCATGATGAATCCAACCACAAATCCTTTTGTGATCAGCCGCCGCGGAAGCGCGCGGTTGACCGTGCGCGGATTTTTTGAATCGAAAGGCAGATCGGCCAGCCGGTTAAAAGCCATCGCCGCGCTGCGCGCGCCGACCATCGCGAGAAGGATCCATGCGATCTGCTCCGGGCGCGGCCAGCCGCGGAGCGCCAAAAGAGCGCTCATGAAGGCAAACGGCAGCGCGAAAATCGTATGCTCGATTTTCACCATTTCCAGCACGATCTTCAGCTGCCTGAACAATGGGATTTCCATAGACAATAAATATAATACAAAATCAGCGGCCGGTTGTACTTTAACTGTGGGCTGTTATAATTTCTGGATGCGCCAGATAATTGGAATTTTAGGGGGAATGGGGCCGGAGGCCACTCTCGACCTGTACAGGCACATCATAAATCTTACCCCGGCGTCACGGGATCAGGATCATTTTCGCGTTCTCATTTATTCAAATCCAAAGATACCTGACCGCACGCTGGCAATAGCAGACGGCGGCGAAAGCCCGCTTGAGGCGCTGACGGAATCCGCCCGCCTGCTGGAATCCGCGGGAGCGTCGCTTATCGCCATGCCGTGCAATTCCGCGCATCACTATCTCGAACAACTGCGCGCGGCGGTCAATATTCCGATTCTGGATATGGTGGCGGAAACATGCGGCGCGCTCCGCGGGCGATACCCGGAAGTGAAAACCGCCGGGCTTCTGGCGTCCGACGGAACCGTACAAAGTAAAATCTATCACCGGGCGCTCAACGCCAAAGGAATAAACGTTCTTCTCCCGAACGAATCCGATCAGGCGTTTATCCAGTCGGTCATCGCTGAAGTCAAGGCCGGCAAGCATACAGAAGCCGGCCGCGAAAAACTGCTTGCCGCGGGCACGCGGCTTATACAGGCGGGGGCGCAGGCAATCATTCTCGGATGCACGGAACTTCCGCTGGCTTTCGATTCCCGCGCCTTTTCCTTTCCCAGCCTGAACTCCACGCTGATCCTTGCGGAGGCCGCCATTTCAGCGGTTGGCCAAAAAATCCAGGAAAACACTGATTAATTGTCTGCGCGGGATGAAGTGCGAGGCGTACGGAGCGCAGGAACCGAGGCATATACAGAAATATGTTGAGGTTACGAGCACCGCACCGCCGTAAACAATTTGGCAATTCGCCCGCTCAGGCGATTAATCGCCGAATGACGTGCCGATATTCCGCGCGGCCATGATCAGACTGTGATCCGTTGGAACAAGCCTCTGTTTCCCATCCGCTTCCTCAAGAGGAATATGGGTTACGGTACGCCCCTTCATTACAACGAGCCGCGACTGTTCCCCCGCCATCAGCAATTCAAGCGCCGTGTAGCCGAATTCCGTGGCAAGTACGCGATCGTCCGGAACCGGCGTGCCGCCACGCTGCACATGCCCCAGCTTGATGTCCCGCGTTTCGATTCCGGTTCGGGCTTCAATTTCGCCTGCGATAAGCTGGCCGATGCCGCCAAGGCGCACAGGATCGGGGCTGGTCGGATCGACCCGGTGAACCACCTGTTCGCCGTCTTTCAGCCGCGCGCCCTCGGAAACGCAGATGATGCTGAAACGTTTGCCGTGCCGCGACCTGTTGTTCACGCTTTCGCAGACTACGTCTATATCGACCGGGATCTCGGGCAGCAAAATAATGTCCGAACCGCTCGCGATTCCGGCGTGCAGCGCAATCCAGCCCGCGTTTCTACCCATGACCTCCACCACCATCACGCGATGATGGCTCGCGGCCGTCGTATGAACGCGGTCAAGAGCGTCGGTCGCGATCGATACGGCCGTGGCGAAACCAAAAGTAACGTCGGTGCCGTAAAGATCGTTGTCAATGGTTTTTGGAACGCCTATGCAGTTCACGCCGAGGCGCACAAAATCGGACGCGCACGCCATGGAGCCGTCTCCTCCGATGACTACAAGCGCGTCGATTCTGTTATGGTCTATGTGTTCCAGACAGCGGTCGGTAACATCGTGGATTTCAACTTTTCCGTTGACTTTCACCGGATACTGGCGCGGCGATGTACGGTTGTTTGTCCCCAGGATCGTGCCTCCAAGCGTCAGGATATTGCTTACGGAATCGTTTTTAAGAACCCGCATACGGTTCTGGATCAGACCAAGAAAGCCGTCCTCAATTCCCATAACTTCCAGTTTATGTCTACCCATGGCCGCTTTCGCCACGGCGCGGATAACGGCGTTCAGCCCCGGACAATCGCCGCCGGCCGTCATGATGCCAATTCGCTTAATCTTTGCCATACCGGTTTTCTCCTTGTAATTTTCCAGCCACGACAATCCGTCGCCGGCTGCCTGCATATTATCGGCGCGGCGCGGACAAAACCATTGAAAATTTTGAATAAAAATAGTTAAAAACCCATGCTTGCGAGGCGCTGCAGATTAACCTGAGCCCGCGCATGGTTGGGTTGAATCTCAAGGGCGCGCGTGAACCAGACGCGAGCTTCGTCGAATTTTCCCTGCTCCGCCAGCGCGGTTCCAAGATGGTTGCATGTATCGGCGTTCGCCGGATCAAGGCGCAGGGCGTCGCGGTAGTGTGAAATGGCCTCGTCAAGCCGGTTCAGCCCCTGCGCCGCAATCGCCTGACCCAGGTTGGCGCGCGCGTTCGCGTATCCGGAATCGAGCCGAACCGCGGCCAAAAGTTCCTCCTCGGCTCTGACATATTGCCTCGCGGCCAAAAGCGCCGTGCCCAGACTGTTCCGCGCTGTCGCTTCGCCCGGCGCAAGCCCCACTTCCTCTAAAAAGTACTCGACGGCTTTTTCAGGACGCTGATTCTGCAGATTAACCCAGCCCAGGTGCTCGTAAAGAGCGGCCTTGCGCTGCGGCGTAAGATCGGCGGCATCGTTCAGCCTCGCCAGAAGCGCCTCTTCCTGTCGCGTAAAACAGCGATTACGCAGCGCCGGGTCGCGCAGCGCCGAAAAATCGGAAATCAGCGCGCGGGAACAGAAATCTTCAACAATGCCAAAGTAACGCTCTCTTTGTTCCGGCGACGCGGCGGCAAGATTTACCGGATATTGCAGCATGGAGTCATCGCCTCCGCGGAACGAAAGAAAATATTCCGCGTAATCGATCTGGCCGTCCACGCCGGCCTGGTTTTCCCTCTGAATCGCCGCGATTTCCCGGCCAAGCGCGGATCCTATCGACAGCCCTATTCTGCGGATAATGGAAGCGTCGGTTCCGTGCATGTTGCGCGGCGCGCGATATTCAAGCAGAGGCCGATTGTCGGTATTGACCTGGCCGCCGCTGAAAATGGATTTGATGTCGTCGCTCACTATCAGGTTGTAAAACACCCTGTAGCCGGACAGCGTGACATTTGAAGATTTCCGGACATATTTGAGATTTTGCCGGGCGGCGGCCATATCCAGGTTCACGGGGCCGTTGCTTCCGACAAACAGAAAGCTTGATGGGCGGGCCGGATTTGTAGACACCATCAGCCCGCCGGGAAACACCGAAGCGAATGTCCGCCCTATCAGATTGAACGATTCCCAGTCCATCTGGTAGGCGGGAATCCATTGCACGAAAAAGCCGCCCGGTTTCAGGCGGGAGGCGGCAATTTCGAAAAAGTCCCGCGTGTACAGCGCCGCGATGCCGGACATCCACGGGTTTGACGGTTCGCTGGTGATTAGATCATATTTCATTTTTGTCAGCGCGAGATGCGCGCGGCCGTCCTGAATGATCAGCCGCGTCCGGGGGTCTTCCAGAACATTGTTGTTTTCCGCGAGAAAGAATCTGCTGGCTTCGACCACCTGTTCATTTATCTCCACGATATCCAGTTGTTTAACGGGATAATGCAGAATCTCGCCGGCAGTGACGCCGCTTCCAAGGCCGATTACAAGCGCGTCTTCGGCATTAGGATGATGCAGCATGGCGAAATGCGCCAGGAGCGTCTGCGTATCCATATCGCGCGTGGACGAAGCGTCGGGCTTGCCGCTGTTGCAGAGGTTATAGTTTACATCTCCCATCAGGCCGGTCGTTTCAAGCACCGTCGTAAAACCGCCTATGCCGTCGCCGTAAAACAGGAGTTTTTCCGACTTGAGTTCCGGAAAATATTTCTCCCAGGAAAAAAGCGCGTTCAGCCATCCGATCCGCCTGATTTCAGGCCGGTCGAAGCGATGATATTTTCCAATGGAAAGCATGACGTGATCCCAGCGCGGAAAGAAAGCCAGCAGCGCGATTCCAGCCGCGCCTGCCGCCAGCGCCGCCGCACGGCGCGCGGACGGCATTTTCCACGCCTTCATTCCCCTGATCCAGACAAGGAACGCCCCGGCCAGTTGCAGACAGACAACCAGACGAATGCCGTTTTCCTTTCCAAGAAAAGGAATAAGAATGAACCCCGCCGAAAAAGCTCCCAGCACGGATCCGATGGAATTTATCGCGTAGGCGTAACCGATGGACTTCCCCGCCCCGGCCAGCGAGCGGGTGTAAATCCGCCCGACCAGTGGAAACGCCGCGCCAAGAAAGAACGTCGTCGGAAACATGAATCCGAAAAGGAGCAGGCCTTGTAAAAAATGAAGCTTCAGGAAGCCGTCCTGAAACTCATGAATCAGCTTCGCGAAAAAGATCTGGCTGTTGCCCATTATCTGGCTGAAAAGCAGCGCCGCAAGCGCCGCGGCGATCG
>JAIRVC010000097.1 GCA_031254095.1 Acidobacteriota bacterium | reverse complement strand
GCCGATCACGATACTCATGAGTATCATGGCCAGCAGGAGATTAAGCAGATTTCCCCTGAGGCGCGCGTAAGATTTTCCGATGCTTGAGGGGCGTTCCAGATAAACGTCTGAAACGGCGGCGATGGTTGCGCCCTGCGCGAAGAGCGTTGTAAATAACTGTACAACAATTAAAACGAGTCCGCCCGCTGCCGTTGTCAGCAATCCCGCCGTTCCGGCTATGCCCGCGGGAGACGAAGGGAATATGCCGATATACACAATGCTGACCAGAAAATGCACGAGCATGGGTATGACGGCAATTCCGACAAAAAGCGGAAAATGCTTACGGTAGAGAGAAATCGTGCGGTCAATCAGTTCAGCGGCCGTCATTGGCTGGAGGTCAAGCGCCATGGTTCATTCTCCTTGCGAAATTACTTTTTGAGAAACTTTTTTCGTAGAAAGGCAGATTGGCTTAACCCCGCACGGCCTGTCAAGAGATAATTGCAAAACCGTCAGCGCTTCCATAAATGGCTCCGCGTTCGCGAAATTGATCCATGGCGTTGAGGAAAAATGGCAAAATGCGGCCGGAGGGCTCATTTGCAAAAGCCGTCTGCGGAAGCGGCGCAAAAATATGCGGATGTATGCGCGCGCCCATATCGACAATCTCTTTCATTACGGACAGGCTTTCGCGTCTGTCCGCGTCGTTTTCTCCTGGAAGGCCGAACATGAAGTCCACGATAATTTTATAACCATGCTTTCTCGCGCGCGCCACGGCGGATATCACGTCTTGCGCCGTGTGCGCCCTGCCGCAGGCGTCAAGCATCCGCTGACTTCCTGATTGCGCGCCGATGACGATTTCATCGTTGTCGGCAAATTCATCAAGCAGCGAGAGCGTATCGTGCGTTATATGCTCCGGTCTTGCTTCCGAAGGAAAATGAGCGAATATGATGCGCCCGTCCGTTGACAGCGATTCCCGCAAAGCCGCAAGCAGACCACGGATAGCGTCCAGATTAAGCTTCCGGCCGTCGGGCGAACCATAGGAAAAAGCGTTCGGAGAAAGAAGCCTCACGACTTTTCGGTTGATGGAGCGAAGCGATTCGGCCTGGCGCACGATTTTTTCAACGCTCCGGTGCCGCAGCCTGACGCCGAAGATCTGCGATGTCTGGCAAAAACGGCAGGCGAAAGCGCATCCGCGCGTGATTTCAATCGGCCCGAACATTCCTCTTTCGGGTGAAAAGGAAAAGGTCCGGTCAAGATCCGCCGGCGCGTCCGCGGATTGAACGGCGGCGCAATCTGTTCTCTGAAAGATTGCTTTAAGAACACGCGGAAAGCTGTTTTCCGCTTCGCCGCGAAAGACAATATCCGCGCCCGCCCGCAAAACCTCTTGTGGCCGCGCGGTTACATGCGGGCCGCCGGCCAGAATAATCAGGCGGCCGCCATATTCGCCGCGCAGCCGCCGGATTAACCGCGCCGCTTCTTCGAACTGACAGGTCATTATCGAAAAAGCGGCGGCCGCGCGGGAATGGTTTTCAAGCGCTTCCGAAATCTGTTCGCGCAATTCATCGGCCGTGAACGCGATTCCGATCGGAATATCGGCTAAATCCGTATCGGCGTCGATCGCTCCGGCCAGCGCGTTGAAGCTGTAGCTGTTTATTTTGTGATAATAAAAAATCAGGGCATGATTTTTAAACATCCGTCATGTTGCCATAAACGCGTAAATCAGTCCACGCGCGGCGGAGGAGAGGTATTCTCCGTTTCGGAAATATCGAGAATGATGCGATACCAGCAGTTTTTGCAGACAAGCGCCCGGTCTACCGAGAGCAGAACCTTTTGCCACGGGCTCAGTTTCTGCCCGCAATGAGGACAGGCGTCATGGGTTCCGGCGGGCTCCCGAAACGCTTCTTTGCCGGTTTTGTCGATGCTTTCAAATTCCACTGCGTTGCTCCGGTTTTAAAATAATGCCTTTATTACGGTGTCCGTCGATTTTTATCGTAACCGGCGCGTCAAGACGAATATGCCTCGTATATGTCTTTTCTCCCCCGGCGTGCAGCGAGCGCAGCCACGCCCAGTCCAGAAAACCATCGCGATTCCGTGAATTCACCGTAAAGTAGCCGACGCGGAATGAAGTTATATTATGAAAGAAGTGCGACCCTTGCGAAGGATCCACGTCCATATCGCTGAATTCCGCTTCGACAATCCCGCGCGCGCCCGCGATCTGATCCCATTTTACCGGGATGCCCAGCCAGGGGTCCATGGAGCCCCACCGGCCGATACCAATCAAAAGGTAGGGCTGTTGCCGGTTTACAAGTTTCTCATTGAAAAACGCGATCTCCTCGGCGGTTTCACGGCTCCGTGAATGATCGAATTTTTCCGCGTCCACATAGACGATGTTGTAAATGTCTCCGTAAACGCCATGCCCCAGCGTCCTTTCGCTGCGGCAAATAAGCCGCGCGTCGGCGACATCCTCAATTTCAATTGAAATGGAATCCGATTCCCGCCTGAGGCCGAACGGACGCATCTGCAGCATCGAGAATTGTTTGGGTTCGCTCCGGGGAACCGACAGATTGACCGCGAATTCCATCTCAACAGGCGCGCCCATGCCCCAGCTTCCCATATCAAGCAAAAGCTCGGCGATTTCCGAAAGCGGGAATATTTTATGCCGCAGTATCGGCGCGAACGTCACCACGCGCAGTCCGTCGCGCGACACGCCGTCGTACATGACGTCATTTTCAAAAGAATACGTGGAGGCGACTCTTGACAGCACGCCGTCCGTCTCGGCGTCCCGGAGGTCGTAACTACGGACGCGCACGTCCCGCGTCTCGGCGGCATCAATCGGCTGCGATTCCATATCGAGAGCGAAAAACTGCGTCTGGCTGCCTCCGGAAGTTTCATCCGCCGGCGAAAACCGCTGCAGATGCTCAGGGTATTTCGGACAGAAACGGACGGCGGCGCCTCCGTCAACTATGGTTTTTCCAAGTCCCAGCGCCACGGTAACAATGCCGTCGCCAGCTTTCTGCGGCGCGACCGGATAATAGTTGTACGATTTTGCGACCCCGGCAAAATCGGGATAAAAACGCGCGCCATGCCGCGCACCGGCCATCTTTTGAATGATAACCGACATTTTTTCTTCTTCGTGCTGATATTCCGTAACCCTGAAGTAATCCCTTGCGCACTGATAAAAAGTGGACGCGTAAACCCGCTTTATGGTTGCGATGAGCCAGCCGAGCCGGACAAAACGATCAGGGTGATCGTTCGGAAGCATGTAAGTCTGATATACCCCGGCGAAAGGGTGGTAATGCGAATCTTCCAGCGTGCTTGAAGACCGCACGGCCAGAGGTTCGCGAACCATGTGCAGAAAGGCCGCGAGATCGCCCAGCGGTTCCTCGGGAAAAACTCCATTAAGGAAACGCCGGGTTATTTCCGCGTCGTCCTGCGACTCCAGCGCGAATTTACGCAGATTGTTCCGGTCGAGAAACTGGTCGAAAACTTCCGCGCCGATTACAACGGCGGGAGGAACCGAGATTTGAACGCCGGCAAAGCGCCGGCGAACCTCGTAATTGCTGATAAGCATGTTCAGGAATCCGATGCCGCGCGCCTTGCCTCCAAGCGAACCGCCGCCTATGCGGGCGACGCTTAGCGCCGGATCAAAGGAATTCTTATCAAATTCGGTAATCAGACCCTGCTGCTGCGACCGGCTGTAGGCGCCGAGCGAGGCGATCAGCGTCCGGCGTATCCCTTCAATATCGGGATAATCCGAGGTTTTGAGCAGACTTATTCTTTCGGCCAGGCGGAATTCAGTACGCGCCTTCAGCCAGTTTGAAAAATGGTTGTGCCCGGCGTGATAACGAATGCTTTCATCAGGCACATACTGCAATTGCTCACGGAGACTTTTCAGGTCGGACGCGCGCCCGACCTCGCGCCCGCCGGGAGTCCTGAAAACAAAATCGCCGAAGCTGAAATATTACACCATGAAACGCCGCAGTTTAGCCGCGAATTCCGGCGACTCCTTGGCGAGAA
>JAIRVC010000201.1 GCA_031254095.1 Acidobacteriota bacterium | reverse complement strand
TACAATATTTTCCATTTCGGTACTCCTTATGACTGCATTTATGATACATAAAGCATGTATGTATCAATGCAAAAAATAACTTCACCACGTTAGCGTGTTCATTGTGCGGACAAATATCTCCTCCATTTCCTCATCGATGACCGGGCAGCCCAACGCTTCAAAAATTTGATGCGTCACTTCGCCTCTGGTAAAGAGTACGTCCGGTTCGCCTGGAAAGATGTTGGGGAGCATCCAGAAATTAAACAGCAGCATGATCAGCTCGGCAATGACGTTGGGATTGCCCGGCTTGATCGAACCATCGGTCCTTCCCTCTTCAATCATAGGCGCAAGAAGCTCCGCCATTTCATGGTTGGATTTGAGCTGTTCCGCCAAAAAGCGCGGGTTTGACAGCAATGAAATGGCCAGATTGGTGATGGCCTTGTGCTGTTCATTCTCGATATTGAGCAAAAGCCCATATTTCATGGCCAGCCTCACGCGTTCCAATCCGTTTGCAACTTCCGCGTTTTTGGCTTTCAGAAGCGGATGGTTCTCAGATAAATCCTGTGAAAATATGGCCTCCAGCACTTCCTCCTTAGATTTGAAATGATGATAAAACGCGCCGCGGGTCAATCCTCCGAGATGGTCTACGATGTCCAATACTGTGGTTTGCTCAAAACCCTTTTCAAGAAACAGCTTCAAGGATACATCCAAAATCTTTTTGATCGTTTCCTCGGGATATTTGTTTCTCGGCAAGACGTTCACCACCTCTGTACACAACATACATTCATCGTGTATTTATTATAGCAGGTGTTTTTCATCTTGTCAATCGAAATTTGTTCCCGTAGAAATTTTTCAGTCAGATCAATGACGGATGCCGTTTGGGCTTGCTCAATAATGTCCCTGACGGTTTCGTCCCCGTTCTCTTCATGTACCCTTACCCTTTCGCTGCGAAAGCGGCGATTTTTTCTGCTGCGTCAGCTGGCGGGATCGGGGCGCTGTATTTCCCGAGGATAATCTGACGCAAATACTCTTCGGTTGTCTCCTTTCCACCCCCCTCGTAAAGATTGTGGACAGTCAAGCCCTTTTTTATTGCCCTGTTTACCGTATAAGCTGTGCCGCCCGATCCGCCGTCATAATAGGCGATTGCCTCCGATAACCGCTCCTGCATTTGGAGCATATCTGCCCCCTGCGGCAGCCGCTCCGGGCGATGGCCGGTGAAGCAGAGCGTCTGTGTTTTTTCGTGCTTTGCAAGTAATTCTTTCAGCATTATTAAAGCCTCCACTCATTTTTGTCCATCACAGTATAACATAGTTTTTGCGAAAATGTAAGCGCAAAGCTATATTTATGTTGCTATCAGTTTCTATCGAGAACAGCATAAATCCGTATACTTAAAGCATAGTAGTAGTAACGCGCCGCTTACAGGAAATGAGGGTTTGATCATTATGAAAGAAATGGACAAAAAGGCTTTTGGAAGGAAGCTGAACGCAATACGCAGAGAACAACAAATATCGTCGGAGAAGCTGTCCGAATTATGCGACATAAACGCCGTATTTGTTCGGCAAATAGAAAACGCGACCCGACTGCCCAGCTTGCCGGTGTTTCTTCGGATATGCAACAGTCTGCGTGTATCGCCCAGCTTCTTTTTGGCGGATAGCCTGCTGTGGGACGAGGAAGATAAAATAACGGCGCTTGATAAAAAGCTCCGGGAACTTTCGCCGCGACAGTTTTCAGCGGTCATAGAAACGATTAACACGCTGATCGGCCAATTATCAAGCAATAATTAAAAACGGCACGTGAAAACGGCCCCGCTTCGGCGGGGCTCAGCCTGAAGACAAACCTCTTGAAATCGTTGAGAATTCAATGGTTTTGTGGTATAATGTTCTTGGGTGAAGCAAGATGTTGACTCGAGAGAAGCGGCTATCGCGGGACCAGGTGGAAATGCTATGCATAGAGGCGCTGGTACCGAAAGACCATATATTGCGAGACATGTTCGATGGACTGTACCGGACTGTGCTGGCAAGATTCCCTGAGATAGACGTAGCGCTGGACAGCGCCTACAAGACGCCGTGGATCATGAAGCAGATCTTCGACAGCGGCAGGAAGGCCGCAACTCCCTATAAGCGGCCCATGACCAAAGATGGGTTCTTCCGAAAATACGAGTACGTTTACGATGAACACTACGACTGTATCCTCTGTCCGGAGGATCACGTATTGAAGTACAGCACTACAAACCGCGATGGATACCGGGAATACAAGAGCAATCCGAAGATCTGCGCTAGCTGCCCATCCAGACATCAATGTACTGAGAGCAAGAACTGTGTGAAAGTAGTTCTCCGGCATGTATGGGAAGGTTACATAGAACTGGCGGAGGATGTGCGTCACTCACCGGAGGGCAAGGAAATCTATTCCATGCGGGGTCAGACGATAGAGCGAGTCTTCGCCGATGCGAAAGAGAAACACTTTATGCGATATACCTACTACCGTGGACTGGCAAAGCTGAGGATGCAGGCTTGGCTTACTTTTGCCGCCATGAATCTCAAAAAGCTGGCGAAATGGAAGAAAAGGAATGGACTTTTGTCCGAGTTTTTGCTGCGATTTTTCCGGCTTTGGAGAGAATATCTCGAAATCCACGCCGCCACATAAGGACTGCCCCCGGTTGGTTGAACCAACTGGGGGCTTTGTCGGCGGGCTGACGCGGCGGGCTTGACGCCCGCCGCGTTGCTTTATAAATCCTGGATTGCGATGTGCGGTCCAGGCTCATACTAGAGGGACAAAGGGACGCTGACGCACCCTATGGCGTTGCGCCTGAAAGGACTGATGATAAAAAATGAAACCTACCGCGAAAGCGGCCTTGACCGGTGTGGCGGCGGGCTTTGTTAACGGGTTGATGGGTACGGGCGGCGGGATTGCCGCCGTCCCGTTATACGCGGGATGGCTTGGCTTGGAGCGAAAAAAGGCGCTGGCGACCACTGTGATGACCATCCTGCCGCTCTGCGGGCTGTCCGCGCTGATCTACGGGTTGCGCCAGGGCTTTGAATGGATCGAGGCCTGGCCGTACTTGGCGGGCGGGCTGTTCGGCGGCATCCTGGCGGGCCGGCTCTATGGGCGCGTCAGCCCGCTGTGGCTGCGGCGGGGTTTCGGCGCGCTGCTGATTGCGGGCGGGCTGCGGATGCTGTTCTCCGCCCGGTGAGGATGCTGTGGGACGCCCTGGCCGGGTTTGCGACCGGCGTGCTGTCCGGCTTCGGCCTTGGCGGAGGGACGCTGCTGATGCTCTATATGACCTGGCTGGGCGGGCTGGATCAGCACGCCGCGCAGGGCGTCAACCTGCTGTATTTCATCCCCTGCGCCGCCGGGGCGCTGGTCACGCATGTCCGCAAAGGGCAGGTGGACATGAAGGCCGCCGTGCCGGCCATTCTCGGAGGCTTACCGGCGGCGGCTCTGGCCGCGTGGGCCGCGCTCTCGCTGGACGGCGGCCTCCTGCGCAAGGGATTCGGGATTGCGATTGTCGCCGTGGGGTGGCGGGAGATGTTGTCGAAGAAAGCGTAGCTGTTGCGTGCGGCGAGGTTCAAAACACCCGCCCCTGCGCAGCACACCATATGTTTTGCTATGCCCCTAAATCTGAAACAACAACCAAAACAGCTCGGTTTCCGCCGCGGAGAGGCGCGCCGCGATGGCCCGGTCGTAACCGCTGCCGGCCAGTTTTTGGCGCAATTGCGCGATCAGCCCGCGCAGTTCGTTGATTTTCTTCTCTTTGTCTTTCTTTTCCTGCAACTCTCTCGTTTCATCGGCCTTTTCCCTGTCGGTTTTCATGGTGCTCTGTCTATCCGCGTCGACCTTTTCCAAGATTTTTGCAAACTCCCGGCTCCGCTCGGCTTCGGCCGCGAAGGCGGCAATCCGCTGAGCCTCGGGAGTTGTCTTGGCGCTAGGGTTCCATAGGATATCCATGCCGTCGCCTCCTTGTTTTCTATATATGATAAGCGGATAGGGATGCTTCTTTATCTGCGATAGCAGGACGTTTCATTGCTTTTTTATTCGTTGTGTCATACCGCAGCCGTAATTTTCATCAGGTCTTTTTATGAATCCAAAGTCTTCATAAAATCCTTCCTTGCCTTTAGCGGCTAATAAATCTACTTGAATGCAATAACCATCGCGTAACATACTGTAGACATATTCCATGATTTTTTTCATCATGGTTCTCCCTATGCCTTTGCGCTGATATTCAGGCAATACAAGGACGTCTGCAATAAAGACTACATAGCCGCCGTCGGAAACAATCCGCGCCATGCCAATGGCAGTATCGCCGTCT
>JAIRVC010000034.1 GCA_031254095.1 Acidobacteriota bacterium | reverse complement strand
CGGCGCGGCTTGCCATCGAACATCTTCCGGAAATGAGCGAACGTGTCTGCGGGTTGCTGGACCGGTTTGAGCGGCATATACTGGCGCAAATCGGCGGCGTGCGCGTCAATGGCAGCAGTGAATCGGGCGCGCGGTTGCCGAATATCGCGAACATCTCGTTCGACCGGCTGGAAGGAGAAGCGGCGGTAATCGCGCTTGATCTTGAAAACGTCGCCGCTTCGACGGGCTCGGCCTGCGCGTCCGGTTCTATCGACCCTTCGCATGTATTGTCGGCAATGGGTCTGCGGCCGGAAGTGGTGCAAGGATCTCTGCGTTTCAGTCTAAGCCGCTTTACAGCGGAAGCCGAAATAGACAGAGCGCTTGAAATACTTGAAGCGGTAATCGCGCGCCTGCGCCGCCTGAGGAGGGGCTGATTAAATGGACTATTTATGGCTGAATCTGTTAAATTGAAGGCCGTTATGAAAGATCAGGCCGGCAGCCCGAAACCACAGTATCCGCCTCCGTATACGCTGGTATCCACGAATGGCTGTTTTTACGCCATGATGGATCGTATCCGTAATGCGCGCCGGATAGCCATCGACACGGAAGCCGACAGCCTGTATCACTATTTTGAAAAAGTCTGTTTGCTGCAGCTATCGACCGATGAAGAAACTTTTATTATCGATCCGCTGACGGTTACGGTGGTCGGCGAGCTTGGACGGCTTATGTCCGATCCTTCGGTCGAAAAGGTTTTTCACGCCGCCAGCTACGATGTTTTCTGCCTGCGCCGCGATTACGATTTTACATTCTTAAATATTTTTGACACGCACCTGGCCGGTTCGCTGCTTGGATACGAATTTCTCGGTCTCGGCACAATGATGGAAAAGCTGATCGGCGTCCATCATCCCAAAAACTGCCAGCGCGACGACTGGTCGCAGCGTCCGCTATTTGCCGAACAGCTCGAATACGCGGCCATGGATACGCATCATCTGCTCAGACTGCGCGACGTGCTGGAGAAGGAGCTGCGCTTGAAGGGCAGGCTGGAATGGGCGCTGGAAGAATTCGCGGCGGCGGCGGCGGCGGAGCGTTCGGAGAAAGAATTTGATCCGGAAGGCTTTCGCCGCATCAAGGGATTTCACACGCTCGACGTCCGGAAGCGTCTGGCGCTGCGCGCGCTGTATCTGTTCCGGGATGAAGCGGCGCGAAAGTTTAACGCTCCGCCTTTCAAGGTCATGAATAATTCAGTGCTGACTGATCTGGCGCGCCGCCCCCCGATGTCCGCGCAGGAAATGTTTAAAAGGCCGGGCGTTTCCTTCCGGGTCGCGCGAAAATTCGGCGCTGAAATCGTCGATCTTATCGCGGCCGCGGGCGAGGGAGATCCTGCGGTGCTGGAGCTTCCTCCGCGTCCGGCGGTGAAGCCTCCAGGCCGCGCCGCGCGGCACTCGCTTGAACTATTGAAAAGGTGGCGGCTTGGGAAAGCGGAAAAATTGAAGCTCCCCGTGGGCGTGGTTTTTCCGGCAAACCTGTTGGAAAATCTGTCTGCCGCGCCGCCCGCCAGCCTTGACGAACTCGCGTCTTTTCCCGGAATGCGCCGCTGGCGCGCGTGTGAGTTCGGCGAGGAGATTTTGCAAATGCTCCACGACGCAACAATACAATTTCAGGAATAATAAGCGCTTCACCCGCACAGGCAATTTACAGGCGTTTCCAAAGGCGAAGCAGATCGCGGCTGGCGGCAAAGGGCGTAACCGCGCCGAGGCGGACTTTTTCCTCAGCCAGCGGCAGCCGCGCCGCGACTTTCGGATCATCGCGAAAAGATTCCTCAATACCGATCAACAGCAGTTCATTCATCCAGTCGAGCGCTTGCCGGCTGCGTCGTTTGGTGAGAAAACCTCTGTTTTCCGCCAATTGCCGGTGGTCAAGAATCATCCGCCAGATTTCGGCGAGCCCTTCGCCTGTAACGGATGAACATGTCAGGACAGCCGGCGTCCACCCGTCGGCGGAAGCCGGAAAAAGATGCAGCGCGTGCGCGTACTCGGAGCGCGCGCGTTCCGCTTTCGGTTTGTTGTCGCCGTCGGACTTGGTGATCGCCATGCCGTCCAGCATTTCGATGATGCCGCGCTTTATGCCCTGCAATTCATCTCCCGCGCCGGCCAGCATCAGCAGCAGGAAAAAGTCGGTCATGGAGCGGACAGCCGTTTCAGACTGGCCGACGCCCACTGTCTCGACGAAAATGTTGCGGTAGCCCGCGGCTTCGCACAGGAGCATGGTTTCGCGCGTGCGCCGCGCCACGCCGCCCAGATGTCCGCGCGACGGCGATGGGCGAATAAAAGCCCGTTCCTCCGCGGACAGCCGTTCCATGCGGGTTTTATCGCCGAGAATGCTGCCTCCGGAAATCGGGCTTGAGGGATCGATGCTCAAAACGGCAAGGTTTTCGCCGTATTCATGAATAAGAAACATTCCGAGCGCGTCGATAAAAGTGCTTTTACCCGCGCCGGGCACGCCTGTAATGCCGACGCGCCTGGAATTGCCCGAATGCGGCAACAGGCAATCGAGCATTTGCGCGGCCAGCTCCGCATCCGAGGGGAGCTCGCTTTCAATAATGGTAATCGCCCGCGCAAGAATCACGCGATCCCCGCCAAGGACGCCCTCAACGTATTGTTCCAACGGCAAACGGCGCATAAAAGCCGATTTTACGGGGAATTTTAGCAAAATGCCAATGTAAATATTTCAGGGAAACGCTGATTAATTGTCTGCGCGGGATGAAGTGCGAGGCGCACGGAGCGCAGGAACCGAGGCATATACGAAAATATGTTGAGGTTACGAGCACCGCGCCGCCGTAAACACTTTGGCAATTCGCCCGCACAGACAATTAATCAACGTTTCCTTAACCTTAAAACAGGAGTTTACTTACTTTATCCACAGCCTCGCTTACCGCCTGATAAACGCCGGGATAAACGCTTCCCGGCCCGCCGGTCGCAAGACACGGAATGAAATAAAGCTTTCCGCAGGTTCTGCACGCGCGTTCCACCTCTCTTTCGATGAGTTCCGGCGTCCAGCCCTCTATGTCCACAACGCCGTTATTGATGTCGCCCATAAAAGATATTTGTCCGCCGTATTTTTTAACAAGCTCCGGGACGTTGTTTGAGGTCAAGCAGCCCTGAAATACGTCTATGCCGATTTCGATCATTTGCGGAACAAGGTTCGCCGCGTATGAGTCGCTGTGGTGTACGATTACTTCCACGCCATTTGCCTTGTAAAACCCGTATATCTTTTTATAAGCCGGAACGATGAACTCCGCGAACATTTCCGGAGAGAAAAACGAGGATAATTGACTGCCCCAGTCGTCGTGATGCAGTAGGGCGTCGGCGCGCGTATGCTTTATCAGCCGCTCCGAATACGCAAGTTCGTAATCCACCACGTAATCTATAAGCTCTTTTATCGCTTCAGGTTCCGTATAGAAAGACAGCAGGCAGTCCTCCATGCCCATAAAGTAATGGAGCTGCTCAAAAACGCCGGGGGCTATCAGGATCGTGGCAAAATACTCATTTCTGTCAACGGCGGCCGCCATATCGCGGATATCCGACCAATCCCCGTCGGGGTAATCAACTCTGGGCGCTTTTACGACATCCTTCCACGCGGTTATATCCTTGACCAATTTATGTTCTTCGTCATGCAAAGGGAAGGGGCCGGGAACGTGTTCGGGAAACTGTATCGTCACCCCCCATGCGTTTTTTACCGTCTCGCCGCGCGCGGGTACTTTGCTTGCCCGCGCAACCGGGCCTCCGAAAAGTAGGGAAAATGGTTCAAACTGCTTAACAAACCTGTCGGGATTTCCTCCGCGTATCGTTTCTAAAAAGTTCTGTCTTTTTGTCAGCATGTCGTTCGCGCCCTTTCATATCAGAATCAAACCGTCTCACGGTAGTTAGTGGTCAGTGATCAGTTATCAGTGGTCAGAAAAATCCGCCGTGAACCGTCTTTGAAATAACTTCCGGAAGG
This sequence comes from Acidobacteriota bacterium, assembly GCA_031254095.1. GTDB lineage: Bacteria > Acidobacteriota > UBA6911 > UBA6911 > UBA6911 > UBA6911. The sequence goes on along the minus strand of JAIRVC010000034.1, from coordinate 1,072 downwards.
AAGTTACAAACAGGCAGTATATGACATTGGAAGCGGAAATAGCGAGTTTTTAAAATTACAAAACCTGATAAATTCAGCTTCAATCAAACAGATCATCCAATACGACTTCCGAAACGATTTCTCCGCTGAAGCTGTTTGGCTTCAACCCAAATGTCGTGATTATGGTTGTCTGTACGGCTTTGCGCGTATGTGTGGAATTTACAAATGCGGATTTCTTGTTCCGCATTGATTCATAATACTTTTTGTCGATCTGATACTGTCCGGAAGCGAATTTGATTTCACATAGATTTACGATGTTATCGGCGCGGTCTATGATCAAATCAATCTGCGCGCCCGTCCCATCGTACTCTCCCCTCCATGAAAACGCTGAGGTCAGTACGCCGGCTATGCCCAGTTTTTTTCGTATTTGCGCCAAATGCAGAAGGCAAAGCTTTTCATAGCTGAGCCCGCTCCATGCCGAATGCGCAGGCGTGGAAGAAAACCGGAGCCAATAATCGTTTGTATGCTCGTCACGCTTGCCGCGAAAGCGAATATCAAACAGGGAAAAGAAATCGATCAATTGGTACAGGCTGTCCCGCTTTTTTTGCCCATAGGCTTTGTATTCGCGTATAAATCCGCTGATGGACAGATCGCGCAAAATCTTTGTCAGGCTGCCGCCATCGGTGATTTTGGAATCGGCGGCTATTTCGGCTCGCGAGAGCCCGATCCCTTTCTTTGCAAGCGCCTCCACGACACGAATGTAATGATCGGCATTTTTGTATAATGATCGGTAAAGATTCTCAAACTCATAGCGAAGCCCGGCGCCCGGCGAAAAATACATTTCGTCCACATTTTGATACAGGCTGTACCGGGGCTCCATCAAACTCAGATAAGACGGAATGCCGCCAAAAATCATATACGCTTCCGCAATTTGGTATCTCGTCATTGGTATGTGGCGGGACCCAAGATATTGCTCGCATTCTTTTAAAGTGAAAGGCTCAATCAAGATTTGCCGTGTGAGGCGATTATGGAGGCCTCCTCTGTTGTTTATAATATTATCTGATATCCATGAAGCCGCTGATCCACAAACAAT
>JAIRVC010000033.1 GCA_031254095.1 Acidobacteriota bacterium | reverse complement strand
ACATATTTGTTGATGTATTATATAACTGTTTCAAAGGATTGGAGTGGACGGCATGAAAATACTCACAGCGGCGCAAATGGGAGAGGTGGACCGGTTGACGACGGAGCGCTATCTGATTCCTTCCATACTTTTAATGGAAAACGCGGGCAGGCGGTGCGCCGAAGAGCTCGCCGGGGCGGTTCCGGGCATAAACGGAAAACGCGTAGTCATACTCTGCGGGCGCGGCAACAACGGAGGCGACGGATTTGTCGCCGCGCGCTACCTGGCGCTCGGCGGGGCGCGGCCGGACATTTTTCTTTTCGCTTCGCCGGAATCGCTTACGGGGGACGCGCGCACAAACTTTCTTATCGCCGAAGCCATGCGGTTGCCGATTCAGGCGTTGCCTGACGCCGAGGCGATCGCCGGGCGTTTTGCCGCGGCTTCCGCGCCTGAAGCGGATGTAATTATAGACGCGCTGTTCGGCACGGGTCTCGCGCGGCCGATAAGCGCGGATTTTCTTCCGGTTCTGAATTGGGCGGAACGCGCGTCTTCACGCGCCTTTGTCATGGCGGTTGACATCCCGTCCGGACTGATGGCGGATTCACCGGAAATTTCCGGGCCGGTAATAAAGGCGAATCTGACAGTCACTTTTTCAGCCTTCAAGCTCGCCCATATCCTGCCTCCCGCCGCCGATTGCGCGGGTAAAATCGTGCTTGCGCCCATCGGTTCGCCGGACGCGCTTTTCGATGATAAGGCGTATCTTTGGAATCTGACGGACAAGGAACATATCCGCCGCGTTTTGCCGCCGAGGCCGCGTAATGCGCATAAAGGTTCTTTCGGGCATGTTTATGTCGCTGCGGGGTCAGCGGAAAAAAGCGGCGCGGCTTTTATGGCCGCCGCCGCCGCGTTGAGAGCGGGCGCGGGCCTTGTGACGCTCTGGCTGCCAGAAGGCCTGCGCGGGAGCGTAGCGGGAAAATTTCCGGAATTGATGACGGAGTTTCTGCCTGAGACCGGCGCGGGAACATTTGCGCACTACGGCGCGGAACGTTTGATCGAACGCCTTGGCGAAGCCGACGCCCTTGTGCTTGGGCCGGGTATGACCACCGAGCATTCGACGCGGAATTTTATACATGAACTGGTCGCTGGTTCTCCGGTTCCCGTGATTCTTGACGCCGACGGCCTGAACGCATTCGCTCCGCTTCGCGAGCCGTTTGAAAATAAAAACGGTCAACCGGTCACGCTGACGCCGCATCCGGGAGAGATGGCGCGTCTGACCGGCGAAACCGTCGCCGATGTCGAGCGGCGGCGCGTTGAAACTGCGCTCGGCGTAGCGGCGCGTCATCGCGCGTGGGTGACGCTCAAGGGAAGCCGGACGCTTATTGCCGCGCCCGACGGGGAACTGTTTATTAATACCACGGGAAATCCGGGCATGGCGACAGGCGGATCGGGCGACATACTGGCGGGAATAATGGGAAGATTCGCCGCGGCGTGGAAACTGCGTTGCGCCGGAGACCGCGGGAGTTTTTCGGAGTATCTCGCCGCCGCCGTTTATCTTCACGGGCTGGCGGGCGATCTTGCCGCGCGCGGCGGCAGCGAGGAATCCCTTGTGGCGACTGATATGCTTGAATATCTTCCCGCGGCGTTCCGGGAAATTTTAAATTCATAAATGCCGGTTCCGGATTGTTTCGGATTGGGAAAGATTAAAACCTGTGGCAGCGCGTAAAAAAGAAACCGTAAAAACGCCGGTGACGATACGTTCATCTTCGAGCGAGGAAACGCACCGTATAGGAATTGAGATCGGCAAAACCCTTGTGGTTCCCGGAGTTGTGCTGCTGCGCGGCACGCTTGGCATGGGCAAAACCACGCTGACGCGGGGAATCGCCGGGGGATTGGGGCTTGCGGATACGGATCGCGTGTGCAGCCCGTCGTTTACGCTTATCAATATTTATCAGGGGCGCTGCCCGATTTATCATGTGGATCTATACAGGCTTTCCGGCACACGCGATCTGTATTCGATCGGCATTGACGATTTTATCGGAAAGGACGGCGTCACCATTGTTGAATGGAGCGAACGGCTGACCGGCCTTTTTCCCGGCGCCGTCGAGATTGAAATCACGGACGCGGGCGGCGATTCGCGTATCCTTGGCGTTTCCGGCGGTTTAAATTTTTCACCCGCGGTTAGAAAATTCACCGCAAAGACGCAAAGGGAGCGCAAAGAGCGCAAGATATAAAAAATGACAGTTTCTTTTAATCAGCTTTTCCCAGAGCAAATTTCGCTTCCGCCTTGCGCGCCTGATCAATCGCCGGATTCCGTCGCGGTGGTTACAAATTTTTACGCGGCTCCGCTCGGCGGGCCGATTTCGCAACTGTTAAAATGTCTAACTGCCGTCAAAGCCTGTGTGGAATTTGAAGAAAAAGGCGTGGCCGCAATTCCTGTCTGCGTGGTGCGCCATGACGCGCCCAACGGATTTTTGCCGCGGGAAATAAGCTTTGTTGACCGCGGTTCAAAGCTTTACAGCTTAAAATCAACCGGAAGGGAAGCGGGAACTCCCGAAACCGCGATTGACGTTGGAGAATTAAAAAATCTTTTTGAGGAAATTGAAAAAATATTTCCGGACGGCGATGGCGAAGCATTGTCCGCGCTGAAAGAAGCTTTCGCTCCTGATACGGATTTAGTTTCGTCGTGCGCGCGCTGGCTTAAATATCTGCTGAATGATTTTGGCGTGATCGTAATAGAGCGCGGCGCAACGGAATCTCGATGTTTACAGCAAGGCCGGACGCTGCCTGCCGCCGTTTTTGTCGCGGACTCAATGGAAATAGAGGAATGCGTCAAAGCGCTGTCGCAACGGGAAGGCGACGGCGTCATTCGCCCGATTATCCGGCGCTGTCCCGATGCGACGATTTCAAACGCCAGAAACCTGAAAACGCTCAAGCGCTACGGACTGGATTTTGAGCGGCTTTTTGACGGCAAAGAGCGCGTAATGGAATATGTGCGGGAGATGTTGAAATCCGATGTTCCCGTTCGCCTGCAAAAACTGCGCGAAGAAACCGGCGCTGTTTTAGACGAACTTA
>JAIRVC010000030.1 GCA_031254095.1 Acidobacteriota bacterium | reverse complement strand
ACGTGAAAGAGACACTGCTGGACGCGCTTCTGGCGGAACAGCCCCTGACGCCGATTGCGTCCAACTTCCTGCGCGTTCTGCTCGAACGCAACCGGCTACACTTGCTGCCGCGCGTTGCGGATCGTTTTATTGAACTTGTAAACAAGAACAAGGGAATTATGTCCGCCAAAATTGTTACGGCAACGCCGCTGGATCGCGACGGCATCGGGCGGATTGAAAAGAGGCTTGGGAAGATTACCGGGAAGACCGTTATAGCGGGGGCTGTTGAAACCGATGAGAATCTTCTTGGCGGAATGGTGGTAAGCGTTGGCAATACGGTTTATGACGGCTCGGTCAGGACGCAGCTTGAGGAAATGAAGCGCCGTCTTATGGAAGGACAGGCCGTTGTGCAAACAGTCGGTATTTAACTCCAATCTGGAGAACCTGTGGTATGCAGATCAAAGCGGATGAAATCAGCAAGATACTGAAAGAACGTATAAAGGATTATCAGGCGGGCGTAACGGTCAACGAAACGGGCGTCGTGATTTCCGTCGGCGACGGCATAGCCCGCGCTTACGGACTCGATAATGTGATGGCCGGCGAATTGCTCGAACTTCCTCACGACGTCAAGGGAATTGCGTTGAACCTTGAGGAAGACAATGTCGGCATCGTGCTTTTCGGCGAACATACAAAAATCGCCGAAGGAGACATCGTCCGCCGGACGCGGCGAATCATGTCGGTTCCCGTGGGCGAGGCCATGGTCGGGCGCGTCGTAAACGCTTTGGGCGAACCAATCGACGAACGCGGCCCCATTGAGACGGATGAATACGCCGCCATTGAGCGCATCGCTCCGGGCGTGATCGATCGCCAGCCGGTGAAAGAGCCTTTGCAGACCGGACTCAAGGCGATTGATTCCATGATTCACATCGGACGCGGCCAGCGCGAGCTGATTATCGGCGACCGGCAGACCGGTAAAACCGCGATTGCCATCGATGCCATAATCAATCAGAAAAATACCAACGTTATCTGCATCTACGTCGCTATCGGACAGAAGCGCTCCACCGTAGCCCAGGTCGTAAAGACGCTTACCGATTACGGAGTGATGCAAAAGACCGTGGTTGTTTCCGCCTCCGCTTCAGATCCCGCGACCATGCAGTATGTCGCTCCTTATTCCGGCTGCACAATCGGCGAGTACTTCCGCGATCGCGGTCAGCACGCGCTTGTAGTTTACGACGATCTTTCAAAGCACGCCGCGGCCTATCGCGAAATTTCGCTGCTTCTGCGGCGGCCGCCGGGACGCGAAGCCTATCCTGGCGACGTTTTCTACCTGCATTCCCGCCTGCTGGAACGGGCGGCAAAAATGAACGCGGAGAAAGGCGGCGGATCGCTGACGGCGCTTCCGATAATTGAAACGCAGGCCGGCGACATTTCCGGATACATTCCAACAAACGTCATTTCGATCACCGACGGGCAGATATTTCTGGAATCCGATCTGTTCCATTCGGGCGTCCGCCCCGCCATCCATGTGGGCAACTCCGTGAGCCGCGTTGGCGGAAACGCGCAGATCAAGGCAATGAAACAGGTTGCCGGAACTCTGCGCCTGGAACTGGCGCAGTACCGCGAACTCGCGGCGTTCGCGCAGTTTGGTTCGGATCTGGACAAGGCCACACAGGCGCAGCTTGCGCGCGGAGAGCATCTGACGGAAATCCTGAAGCAGAATCAATATCAGCCGCTCGGCGTGATTCAGCAGGTTATTTCAATTTTCGCCGGAACGCAGGGCTTCACGGACAATCTGAAAGCCGGGGAAGAAGGGGCGTTCCTGAAGGAAATGCTGGACTTTCTCGATCTCTCCAAAAAGCCTTTAATGCAAAAACTTGAGGCGGAAAAAGCTCTCAGCGACGCGCTGAAAGCCGAATTAATTGAAGCGCTGAAGGAATTCGGCGATAGATACGCGGCGTCGCGAGGCGCGGCCGCTTAACGGCGTTGATTTTATGGCAAATGTAAGGGATATACGTCGGCGCATTCGAAGCGCCAAAAACATCCAGCAGATTACACGGGCGATGAAATTCGTTTCCGCGGCCCGCTTGAGGCGCGCCCAGGAACGCGTAATCGCCGCGCGGCCATACGCGAGGCATATAACGGAAGTGCTTAAAAGCCTCGCGGGGCGCGTGCCGGAGGATGCGCACCCGCTTCTTGCCCACAGAGAGAAAGTCGAAAAAATCGAACTGGTCGTGATCACCGCCGACCGGGGCATGTGCGGCGCTTACAACACGAATATAATAAGAAGCGCTCTTGAATTTCTGGGAGACCATTCCGATAAAACCGTTGAACTTAATATTCTGGGTAAACGCGCCCGTGATTTTTTCAGGCGGCGGCCATATCCGGTACGCAGCGAAGCCGTTAATGAGCTGCAGAATCTGACATTCGCCGACGCCGCGGCCATAACCAAAACTCTTATCGACGACTTCTGCAACGGGGAAACAGACGAAATATGGCTTCTTTACAACGAATTTAAATCGGTTGTGCAGCAGCGTATTGTGCGTGAACGGCTATTGCCGATTGAGCACATTGAAAATCCGGACAGCGATAAAACGCTCGAATATATTTACGACGAGCCTCCTGAGAAAATCTTCGCGGGGCTTCTGCCGAGATCCGTGGAAGCGCAGGTTTTCCGGGCCCTTCTGGAAGCGGCCGCGTCCGAACATGGCGCGCGCATGTCCGCCATGGAAGCAGCCACAAACAACGCCGCCGAGATGATCGACGGTCTTACTTTGTACGCAAACAAGATCCGGCAGGCCGGCATCACCAGAGAGCTGATCGAAGTGGTCAGCGGCGCGGGGCAATAGCCGCCTCGCGGCGGTCAGCGGGCGGAAAAATTCGATGTGAATCATCGTATAAATTCCGGGATGAAGTTATAGGTAAGAATAAATTAAGGAAACACTGATTAATTGTCTGCGCGGGATGAAGTGCGAGGCGCACGGAGCGCAGGAACCGAGGCATATACAGAAATATGTCGAGGTTACGAGCACCGCACAACGAAGCAATTCGCCCGCTCAGGCAATTAATCAGCGTTCCCTTGGCGGGAGAAGGAAATTTTATGACACAGCTTGGAAGAGTAGTTCAGATCATCGGTCCTGTGGTGGACTGCGAATTTGAAGAAAAGCATCTGCCGCCGATTTACAACTGCGTGGTAATTGAGGGCGCGATAGAAGGCGTCGATGTGCGCGTCACCACCGAGGTTCAGCAGCATCTGGGCGAAAGCCGCGTGCGCTGCGTCAGTATGCAGCCGACAGACGGTCTGGTACGCGGCATGAAGGCGGTTGACACGGGCGAACCTATCAGCATCCCCGTAGGCAAGGAAACGCTGGGGCGGGTAATCAACGTAATCGGCGAACCGGTTGATCAGCAGGGAGAAATCAAGGCGCAAAAGCGTTATCCGATTCATCGTTCGGCGCCGAGCTTCAGCGATCAGAGCACGGAAACCAAGATGCTGGAAACCGGCATCAAGGTGATTGACCTGCTTGAGCCCTACCTGCTCGGCGGCAAGATCGGCCTTTTCGGTGGCGCCGGAGTCGGCAAAACTGTTGTCATCATGGAGCTGATTCACCGCATCGCCATGCACCACGGCGGTTACTCCGTATTTGCCGGCGTGGGCGAACGCACACGCGAAGGAAACGACCTCTGGCTGGAAATGAAGGAATCCGGCGTTATTGAAAAGACGGCGCTGATTTACGGGCAGATGACCGAACCTCCCGGAGCGCGTCTGCGCGTCGGGCTCACCGGCCTTACCGCCGCGGAATATTTCCGCGACGAGGAACATCAGGACGTGCTTCTTTTCATCGACAATATCTTCCGTTTTACACAGGCTGGTTCGGAAGTTTCAGCGCTGCTTGGTCGTATGCCGTCCGCGGTGGGTTATCAGCCGAACCTTGCCACGGAAATGGGCGAATTGCAGGAACGGATCACATCGACCAAACACGGATCAATTACATCTATCCAGGCGATTTATGTTCCCGCGGACGATTACACGGATCCCGCGCCCGCTACCACATTCGCGCACCTTGACGCGACTACAAACCTTGACCGCCGGATTGTGGAACTCGGCATATATCCCGCGGTCGATCCGCTGGCGTCAACTTCGCGCATTCTTGATCCGCGAATCATCGGCAACGACCATTACGCCGTGGCGCGGGAAGTCAAGCGTATCTTGCAGCGGTACAAGGATCTTCAGGATATCATCGCAATTCTGGGAATTGATGAATTGGGCGAAGACGATAAACTTACCGTCAGCCGCGCGCGAAAGATACAGAGATTCCTGTCGCAGCCCTTCTTTGTGGCGGAGCAGTTCACGCAAATGCCGGGCAAGTACGTGTCGGTCAAGGAAAGCATCGAGGGCTTCCGCAGTATCTGCGAAGGTAAATACGATCATGTTCCGGAACAGGCGTTCTACATGGTGGGCGGCATAGAAGAAGCGCTTGAAAAGGCGAAACAGCTCGAAGCGGCATAAATAAATTTTGGATTGCTGATTGTGGATTTTTATTGAACTTCAATCTGAACACTGAAAGTTAAAATGGCAATACCGGAAAAGATACATCTTGAAATTGTGACCGCGGACAAACAGGTATTCAGCGGCGACGTTGATTCAATTATCGTTCCCGCGCTGACAGGATACCTCGGCATTCTGCCCGGACACGCGCCCCTTTTGGCGGAGTTGGGCATTGGTGAAATCATCTTCAAGTCCGGCGAAACGATGGAAGATGTTTTCTGTTCCTGGGGATTTATCGAAGTGCTTCCCGGCCGCGTGGTGATTCTGGCGCAGACGGCCGAGCTTTCTTCCGATATTGATCTGAAACGCGCGGAGGAAGCCAAAACTCGCGCGGAAAAACTGCTGAAATCCGGCGATCCCAACGTGGACTACGCCGCAACCGAGCTCGCCATGATGCGCGCAATCAGCCGCATACAAGCCGCCAAAAACGTAACCCTCAGACGGCCGCACAAGTAATCGCTTGCAGTCATGCCTGTCTGGATGCAGACAGGCATGACTGCAATGCTGACTGCGAGCAAGAAAAATTTATCGCCCCGAGCCTGTCGTCCAGCCGTCGCCCAGCCCATATGGCAAAGTGACGAACGGAAACGCTTCCACATGACGAATCAGCCCGCCGCGAATGGAAAAAGTTTCCATCGTTACAAGATTTTGCAGCATTCCCGGAGGATCGTCCGGTTTCGCGCCCCTGCGCGTGCCGTCATGAACAAAGAGCGGGAACGTGGCAACCAGCCCTTTCTGTTCATCAATAATCAGCGCCCGGCGTGGACGGATACGCTTCATATACGCGAACGTTTTCGAATCAATTTGCTGTTTGCAGGTCAACATGCTGAACCTGAGTTGTTCCTGCCCCTGTTCCGTATTTGGATCAGGAACCATCGGCGCAGGCATCATCCGGCCGCCAGGTGGCGGATTGTTCACCGTCTGATAGCCGTTTTCGTGCCGGATGCAGTCGTCGCCAAACGCTCCGATCGCGCCGTTGTCGCCCTCCAGCGCGTCAAAATATGAGTTGGCGGCGCGAAGAAGAATATCGCGTGTGCCTCGTTCGGCGGTCGGGATATCCGTTGTCAGGATCGTCCGCGGAGTCGTCAAAAGCGGAATGGCCGCCGCGTTGACATCGCGGCTGTAAAGGTGCTCGATTTCATGAATTTTACCGCGATCGATTTTCAGCCGAACCGCTACCAGCGCGTCCTGGCCTCCGATTTTGAGCCGCGCCTGTTGCGCGACCTGTCCCGCGACTGGATCGGCGACATAGATTTTAAAGCTGGTCGGCTCGACCTTTGAACGCCACAACATGCCCTCGCCGACATCCATCACGCCGGTATTTTCAGTCATTCTTGCGTCGATGGCCAGCGCGGGAACAACTCCCGGATCGCGTTTGAAAATCGCGTTCATGTACCCGTCCATGATTTCAATCAGACACGCCCTGTCGCAGCCCTTAACAGCCGGATTCCATTCAGGCTCCGGGGCCGCCGTCGCGTTAAAAGCCGCCGATAGAAAAACCGCCGTCAGCATAAAAATCGTTTTCGAAAATTTCGGTCGCATCGCCTGCCTCCTTGAAAGTACAAACTTGAAAGTACAAAAGCACAAAGGTCGATTCTACTGCGGAATCTCGTAAAATGGCATCGTTTTTCTTTTGGAAAATTTGGAAAATATTGAACGCCGCCGGCGCGCAGGGAAGGCGTCATGGAACAACAATGAACAACAATCGCTTGACGTTTTGTCGCTTAAAAACGCCGTCGGCGCGCTCAAGGACAGTATTGCGGAGTACGACGAAAGCGTGCCGGATCGCAACGTCAGAAGGCGGGATGCGCCGCGTTCCGACGTCAACCCGTATTAGGGAAACGCTGATTAATTGCCTGAGCGGGATGAAGTGCGAGGCGCACGGAGCGCAGGAACCGAGGCATATACAGAAATATGTTGAGGTTACGAGCACCGCGCAACGAAGTAATTCGCCTG
>JAIRVC010000395.1 GCA_031254095.1 Acidobacteriota bacterium | reverse complement strand
ACATCGTTCCGATAAACAGGCGCGGCAGGCCGTTCGCCGCGTTCACCGCGAAAATCCCGCCGCCCGGATCGTTGTCTCCGGCTGTTATGCCCAGCGCGACGCCGCGGCGGCAGCGGAACTGCCCGGCGTTTGCCTTGTCGCGGGAAACGCGGAAAAAATACGCATACCTGATCTGTTGAAAACGGCGGAAAAATTTCCGGATAAAAAAATATTCCGGTCGGATAATTTGATCACAATCGAAACTGCCGAAATTTCCGATGACATCGCGCCGGAGAAAATTTTATCGCCGATTGCCGGAGACAGAACCAGGCCGCTGGTAAAACTTCAGGATGGCTGCGACAACCGCTGCGCCTACTGCGTTGTTCCGTCGGTACGGGGCCCGGGGCACAGCGTCCCGCCGGAAAATGTTCTTAGGAAAATACGATCTTTGACCGATCTCGGTTTCCGTGAAATCGTATTGACGGGAATCAATCTTGGAGCCTACGGCCGCCGGATTAAAGACCACGCGCGGCTGACTGATATTTTGCGGCGAATTGTCGCCCTGCCGGGAATCGGGCGCATACGCCTGAGCAGCGTCGAGCCGGTCTTTTTTGACAGGGAAATCGTCAGGCTGGCCGGCGAGAACGCGGCGCTGGCGCGTCATTTTCATATTCCGCTTCAGAGCGGCAGCGACCGGATTCTGCGCCTGATGCGCCGGCCATACACGACGGCGCGTTTTCGGGAACTCGTTGAATTTATACACGGTGAATTGCCAGACGCGGGGCTGGGAACGGACATAATTACGGGTTTCCCCGGAGAAACAGACCGGGACTTTGAAGAAACGCGGCGTTTTATCGAGGAAATGCCGTTTTCCTACCTTCACGTTTTCCCTTTTTCGCCGCGCGAGGGAACGGAAGCCTTTTCTCTTCCCGGCCGGGTTCCATCGCATACGGCAAAGCAACGCGCGGCGGAAATCATCCGCCTCGGCAGCGCCAAAAACCTTGAGTTCCGCCGCCGATTTCTGGGGCGGCCGCTTTCAGCCATTACGCTGTCAAAGGAAGAGGCGGAAGGAGAACCGGTTGTTTTGACGCACAACTTCATTCACGCGCGGCTTTCAGGCCTCGCCGTTCCGCCCAACCGCCTTTTGGATATCCGCATAGAAGAAGTTCGCGCGGGCTCTACCCGCGCCGCCGTTCTTATATAAGGTTCCCATAACAATAGTTTTTCAGTGGCTGGAGCGCGAAGCGAATGGATTTCTCAGCCGTGAAACTCCGGGAAGGCGATACGGCGTGACCGCCTCGCTTACGAAGCGAATATCCTCCACGGAATAAAATGTATGGGGATTATATTTCTTGATGGTTTCCACAACGCGCTCGATGTCGCTGCGTTCCATGACGGTGAAAATGACCTTGACCGGGCCGGTCGCGCCCTTAGCGTCAAGAACCGTAAGCCCGTAGCCGTCCGCGCGTAACGCCGACACCAGTTCTTCAGATTTGAGATGCGTAATAATGCGGACGATTACTTTCCCCAACGAAAGGCGGCCTTCGATTATTAATCCAACGATATTGCCCGCGGCAAATCCGGCCGGATAAGCTATGAAACAGGCGGGATTATTTATCTGCTGAAAAATCTGGCGAATCACCAGCAGCCATATCAGTACGCCGAAAAAGCCGCACGCGGCCGCCCAATAGCGCAAGCTACGGTTGATGAAAATAATGCGCAATGTATCAAGGCTGACATCGCAAATGCGGGCCGCGAATATCAGCAGCGGCAGAATTACCCAGGAATAAATGTCCGAATTCATGAAATCCATCAGATTCATAGCAGCTGTTTACCACGAAGCAGGTACGGCATCAACGTTTCCCAGGGGAATATTCCCGGAGATAAATATCGGCAAGGTGCTCGTACTCCATTACACTTAGGCTTTCCGCGCGGCGCGCTCCGTCGATATCCGCTTTTTCAAGGAGTCCGGCGGCTATTCCGCCGAAACGTGCGTTTTGTGAAAGAGAATTCGCCAAAGTCTTTCTCCGGTAAGCGAAACAGGCTTTTGCAAGTTCTTCAAAACCAGCCTCCCGCTCAGCGTTTTTTTCGCGCGGTTCAGGGTACAGAGAAATTACGGCGGACATAACCTTTGGTTTCGGCGCGAAACAGGCGGGCGATACTTTAAACCCCATGCGCGCTTTCGCGTGATGCTGGCACAGCACTGAAAAATAGCCGTATTCCCGTGTTCCGGGCTGCGCGAGAATTCGTTCGGCGACTTCGAGCTGCAGCATGAAAAACATGGCTTCGATGCGAAAATCAACGCGCAGAAGTTTTCCTATAATGGCGGTTCCAATGTTGTAGGGAAGATTTCCCGCCACGCGCAGGCTTTGTCCCGGACGCGTATATTTACCGGCCAGCCCGGCCAAATCAAGGCTCAGGATGTCGGCGTGAACGACGGCTGCCGAATCGAAAGGCGCGAGCGTTTCCGTAAGCGCGCCGACGCAGTCGCCGTCAAATTCGACCGCCGCGAGCGCCCCGGCTTTTTCCGCCAGGCGCACGGAAAGCGCGCCCGTTCCCGCGCCGATTTCGATAAAAACCTGATCCCTGCAAGGCGCTATCCAGCGGACAATTCTGTCCAAAACTCCTGCGTCTTTTAGAAAATGCTGCCCCAGATGCTTTTTAGCTTCTACCGCGCCGGGCTTGACAAGATTTGTATGGAATTTCATAATGGTTTTCCAGTTTAGCTGGCAAAGCGTTCGGCTTCAAATATGTAATTAAGCCGCCTCACGGCGGCCAGTGGTTAGTGATCAGTGGTCAGTGGTCAGAAAAATCCGCCGCGAACCATTTTGATGGTAACTTCCGGAATGAAGTTATAGGCGAGCCTCCTCACGGGGGCGGCCCCGTGAACCATCTTTGGAGAATAACTTCTGAATGAAGTTATAGGCGAGGGAGAAATGGCAATGAGTGAGTTTGTAAGTGAAGTTAGCGACCAGAATTTTGAATCTGAAGTCCTGAACGCTTCCATCCCTGTTCTGGTAGATTTCTGGGCGTCCTGGTGCGCGCCCTGCCGCATGCTGGCGCCGGTGGTTGAGACAGTTGCCGAACAATACAGCGGCCGGGTAAAGGTTCTCAAGCTGAATATCGACGACAACGTCGCAACTCCCGGAAAATATAATATCCGATCGATTCCAACCCTGCTTCTTTTTAAGGAAGGCGCCGTAAAGGAACAGATCGTGGGAAACACTTCGCCGGGAACGATCACAAAAATGCTGGAAAATCACCTGAACGGATAGGCGCCGCCTCACGGCGGCTGGTGGTCAGCGGTCAATTTTCGATTTTTGATTGCCGTTTTTTGTTGAAGAATTCTTCGCGCGGCGCAGGGACAATCAACAATCTTCAATTGAAATTGAAAATTTAAATGGTCATCTTTTGCGGAATCGCCGATGACGTTCTATTTTTTATCAACACTAATGCCGGGTAAACATTTTCGATGTCAAATTTAATTATTGTCGGCGCCCAGTGGGGCGATGAAGGCAAAGGCAAAATTGTAGATCTGCTTACGGACAATTTTGATATAGTCGCCCGGTATCAGGGCGGACACAACGCCGGACACACGGTGATTATCGAGGGGAAAAAATATGTCCTTCATCTGATCCCGTCCGGTATTCTTCACCCCAAAAAGATTTGCGTAATCGGCAATGGCGTTGTAGTAGATCCGCTGGCGTTGAAAAATGAAATCGACGAGCTTGGAAGAGCGGGCATTTCCTGTAGCGGACGGCTCTTTATAAGCAATCGCGCTCACGTAATTCTGGAATATCACCGGCTGGCTGAAAAGCAGGATGAGGACAGCCGTGGCGAAGAGCGCATAGGCACCACTAATCGCGGCATCGGGCCGACATATGAAGACAAAATGGGGCGTCGCGGACTGCGTTTTTGCGATTTTCTGAATTCAAAGGCTTTACTGCGAAACATTGAGGCGGGCATCCGGGCAAAACAAGCGCTTATGCCGGCCATATATAAAGACGTTTCGCCGGACAAGCTCTACGCGGCCGCGCGAGCGCTGGCGGAAGAACTGTCGGAATATGTCGCGGATACGGCGGAACTTCTGAACAAAAGCATCGACGGCGGAAAAAGCGTATTGTTTGAAGGAGCGCAGGGAACCCTGCTCGACGTGGACCACGGCACTTATCCCTATATAAC
>JAIRVC010000394.1 GCA_031254095.1 Acidobacteriota bacterium | reverse complement strand
GCCGGAAAGTCCCGTAACGGCGTCCATCAGCGCTTCATTCTGAATGACCACGGCTTTTCCCGTACATTCAAAAATTGCGGCGGCGCGCGCCAGATTTTCCTGTGAAACATTTGCTCCGGCGTAAATGGCGGCGGCGCCCGCCAGCACGGACGCCGGAGTGTTAGGCATTACGCGGACGACACCGGATGCGGGATCAAGTCTGGACGAAAATTTTTCAACCGGCGCGCCGGCAACTATGGAAATGAATATCTGTCCCGCCCGGCTCGCGGAGGAAATTTCATCAATAAGCGTGTCCACATGATACGGTTTGACGCCGATAACAACGATGTCGGCTTTTTCCACCAGTTCTGTATTCGATCCTGCGGTTTTAATGCCGCGTGTTTTCGCGATTTCGCGCAGGCGGTCTTTATTTACGTCGCTGGCGACGATCTCCGCGCTGCCAACCTTGCCCGACTGCGTCAATCCGCGGATGATCGCGTCTCCCATATTTCCCACGCCGATGAATCCGATTATTTTGCCGTCCAGCATAAAATTCTCCTCAGAATGCAAAATCCAAAACTCCATCCGCCAGTCCAAGTTCTTCCAGGACTTCACGCAAAGGTTTCCCCGATATCGTGTCCCACTTCATTTCCATGAAATACCCGTCGCGCAGGGCTGCGTAATCAATATTCGCGGTCGATGTAATGCGCCTTGGCAGTTCAAACTTGTCCGGCGTCAGCCCCTCGCGCGCGTTAAACGCCTGGCGCAGCGTCAGAATACGGCGGCCCGCCGAGATCGCCTCCTCCCAGCCGAAATCCCAGCCGCTTGCCCCGGCGATAAGATCGGCCACGGGCGGCGGCGTTGTCGCGACGGTATAGAGTGAACACATGCCGGCGGCGTTCAGAAGCTGATGATAAGCGTTTCCAATAACATATCCGGCGAACGGGTTGTCGCGCGGCGCGCGCAGCGCCGGGTCGGAACCGATGGCCGCGCCTTCGGTCAGCATACCGGTAATCTGGCTGTCCATGTGATGCGCGGGATTGGCGTCGGCGATATTCGTCGTCCCCAGCGCGGGAGACATACGCGGATCATGATTGGCGAGGGTTTTTCCGCGAATCGCCATCGCGTATTTTTCCGCGCCCCGGCCGATTTGTTCCGCCGCGATCTGCGCGCCATCGGCGAGCGCCGCGCCAAAGCCGTCCCGTCTTGCAATCTTTTCCGTCAGAGCTACAATCGCTCCGGCGTTTCCCCATTCGAGTTCAATGCCGTCCGTTTCAGTTTTCCCTATCAGCCCGTTTTCGTAGCACTCCATCGCCATGGCGATAACGCCGCCGACGCCGACCGTATCAATTCCGTACCGGTTGCATATATCGTTGGCCTTGATCACGGCTTCAAGATTGTCGTTCATCAGCAGGCCGCCAAGAGCGGTTATGGACTGATATTCCGGCCTGTGCGTTTCGTCTTTAATGGCGTAGCGGCCTTTGCCCTGGCGGATAATCGCGCCGCAGGAAACAGGACAGGCAAAGCAGCCGTAACTGCCGACTTTGTATTTGTCCATATTACCGCTGTCAAGATTCGTAATCGTGGGCAGCGCGTCAAGCCCCCTCAACTGCCAGTTCTTCAGGGGCGCGTCGCCGATAGCCGTCAAAGCGCTGATATTATTTCCGGTTCCAGACATGGACAGGGCTTTGGCGAATTCATTAGTACTGATAATTTCGAGGAATTTTTGCACGGCCCTGCCGAACTTTTCGGGATCAACCGGAACGATCGGCCGCGCGCCGCCTTTAACGACAACGGCCTTCAGGCGCTTCGACCCCATGACCGCGCCCACGCCGTTGCGGGCGGCGATACGGCCTCTTTCGCTGACGATTCCGGAGAGCAGAGATTTCGCTTCGCCAGCAGGGCCGATACAGGCGATTTTGATCCGCGTATCAGAAAAAGACTGTTTTAGAAAATCTTCGGTTTCGTAAGTATCTTTTCCCCACAATTCCAGAGCGTCCCTAAGTTCGGCGGAACCGTCGTGAACGAAAAGATAAACAGGTTTGGGAGAAATTCCTGAAAAGAAAACCGCGTCATAACCGGCTGTTTTCAGTTCCGGGCCAAACATGCCGCCGGAGTTGGACTCGGCCCAGGCGCCGGTAAGCGGCGATCTTGTAATGACAATATGGCGGCCGCTGCCGGGCGCCGAAGTTCCGGTCAAACTGCCGACCGCGAAACCCAGAATATTTTCCGGCCCAAGGGGATCGATTCCCGCTTTCAGTTTTTCATATAGAACGCGTATGCCAAGACCGTTGCCGCCGATGAATTCACGGCAAATTTTTTCCGAAAGGCGTTCTTCGGAAAAAGTCCCTCGCGTCAGATCCACAAAGAGAATTTTACCTGCGTAATTAGCGGGCGCTGTCATATTTAACCCCGGGAAACACTGAGCATTTCCTTATCGAAATCTACATTGATATTTTGTGGAATTTCCCGCGCGGCGCCGCCGGCCGGCATGAGTGGTGGTCGGGGCGAGAGGATTCGAACCTCCGACCTTACGGTCCCGAACCGTACGCGCTACCAAGCTGCGCTACGCCCCGTCCAAAAGAAGCAAATCTTAGATCAAACAATAAACAAGATCAAGGCATTTCAAAAGTGAACCTCTAAAAACCCCAAACTCTGCGTTACGCGGCCGATCCAAAAATGCTCATTTACGTCAAATGTAAACTCCGCTTTTGTCTCGGCCGCAAGCCTTGATTTTGGAGTTTTTAGAGGTTCTCAAATAAAGAACGACCGGGAAATTACGCCGTCTCTACGCGGATCATATGGGTGGGCGCGGCAATAACCGGCAGGGCGTCAATTTCCGCCAGAGCCCTTTGCATATTTCCTTCCTGCGCCTCATGCGTCATCATCACGACCGGCACCGCGCTGGCGCGCTTGTGGGTTTTCTGGATGACACTGGCGATGCTGATTTCATGCCGCCCAAGGATACCGGCGACCTGCGCAAGCACCGCGGGCTGATCCAGCGCCGAAACGCGCAGATAATAGGAAGTCCGTATCTCCGCCATCGGCTTTAACACAAGCGGCCGGCGGCCGAGTATCGGCAGATCCTGTGCGGTGGCGGAGTGTCCCGCCGAATGACGCCGGGCAATTTCCACGATGTCCGCCCAGACTGAAGACGCCGTGGGGAGTTGGCCCGCGCCGCGCCCATAGAACATAAGATCGCCGACGATGTCGCCGCTGGTGAAAACGGCATTAAAAACACCGGAGACCGCCGACATCGGCGAAGTTTCCGGAATCATCGTCGGGTGTACGCGCAATTCCAGCGTTCCGTCCGAAGATTTGGCAATGGCTAGCAGCTTGATTCGATAACCCATCTCCAGTGCGAGGGCGATGTCAAGCGGCGTGATTTGCGTTATGCCCTCAACATAAATATCTTCGAGCTTCACCGAAGTCCGGAAAGCCAGCGTCGCCAGAACCTGCAGCTTGTGCGCCGAGTCGATGCCTTCAATATCAAAAGTGGGGTCGGCTTCGGCGTATCCTTTCTCCTGCGCTTCTTTAAGAACGAGATCGAATTCCAGCCCCTCGTCGGTCATCTTTGTCAGGATGTAATTGGCGGTGCCGTTCACGATCCCCTGAAGCAGCGTGATACGGTTGGCCGAAAGGCCATCCTTGACCGCGCGGATAATGGGAATGCCGCCAGCTACGGAAGCTTCGAAAGCCAGAATAAGACCGCGCTTGCGGGCCTCCGCGTAAAGTTCGTCGCCGTGCGTGGCCAAAAGCGCCTTGTTCGCGGTAACAACATGCTTGCCCGCGGCCAGCGCGCGGAGGACAAAAGTGCGCGCCGGTTCAATGCCGCCGATAAGCTCGACGGCTATATCAATGGAAGAATCGCCGAGGATGGCCTCCGGATTGGAAGTGAGCGGAAGCGCGGCAAGATCCAGCCCTTCGCGTGGAGTAGTAAGGTCTTTATCCACGACGGCGGTCAGTTCCACAGGCGCTCCGATTTTTTCCTCAAGTTCACCGCGGTGCGAAACACACACTTTGGCGACGCCCGCGCCGACGGTTCCCAGCCCAAAAAGCCCAATCCGAATCGGTTTCATCAGTCCCCCTAAAAAATTTGATTATAACCCGTTTCGCGACCGATGTCTTTGGACAAAAGTGAATCGGCAGGGCGGCGCTGGACGATATGCAGGGCAGACGCATCTAAATTTTCCGCCTGAATTGCGGCTTATCGTGCGATTGAACAACTTAAAAATTATAGGTCAAAACGCTAAGGTATTCAAAAATCACACTTTTTAGATGCGTCTGCTCTGTTGATTGCGCCCCTTCAGGGCTTGGATTTTATATTTATCCGCAAACACAGGGCTTTCACCCTGTGCTATTGATTGCGGGCTTTCAGCCCTGCAATGCACATAGATTAAGGCTGAAAGCCTTAAATCAATAGCGTAGGGCAAAGCCCTACGAAACGGATACCCCAATAAT
>JAIRVC010000393.1 GCA_031254095.1 Acidobacteriota bacterium | reverse complement strand
ATGGTGTCCGGTTCCCAGCAGATAAGGAACGCATATGGTTCGCAGCTGGCTACCGGTAACTTTGTCGCCATCGCCAGCGGCCTGGCTACCCACAATGGCAGCAACTTCGGTATATTGGCTAAAAAGCAGATGTCCGATGTCAACGGCCTGGTGCTACGCGAGGGCGGCGCGCCGGAAAACCTGATCTTTACCAATCCGCAGTACCTCAACGTGTATCTCAAGCGAAGCAGGGAACATTCCAATTACCATTCGATGCAGGCGCAGGTAACGATGCGTCCGACGCACGGTCTCAGCTTTCAGGCTACTTACACATGGAGCCGGAACCTGCAGCGTCCGGCGAACAAGACCGACTGGCATGACTGGAGCGCGGACTATTGGCTCGCCGGCCAGCATCGTTCACACGCGCTGAATGTCAACGGTACATATGCGCTGCCGTTCGGCGCGAATGGATTCGTGTTGCGCAACGCCACCGGCGCTATTAAAAAGACAGTCGAAGGCTGGCAGATCGGCTGGATAGCCAGCGTGACCAGCGGCCCGCCTATGAGTCTCACAGGCGTTGCCACGCTGTGGAATAATGGCTCGCTTAACCTGGTTAGGCCTGACCTGTGGGACAGCAAGTCGGGTAATGTGGAATGGGACAACGAAGCAGGCGAAGGCTTCTACTATGGCAAAAACTATACTCGTGTAATTGATCCGATGTGCTTTGAAGAAAGCATAGTCGCCGTTTCATTGCGGACCGCCTGCGCCAACGGCATAAGGGCGCTGGTGCTTGTTGACGACAGCAAGGATATCGCCGGCTGGACGAACGTTAATCGGAATGATGCGAGTGCGATTCGCGGAACTGTTATCTTCCAGAACCCCAAACCCGGCGAGCGCGGCAATTTCCAGCCAAACAATCTTACCGGCGTCGGACGCTGGAACCTTGACGCCAATATGGGCAAAACCATTGAGTTCATGGAAGGCAAGAGACTTGAACTCCGCGTCGACGCGCAGAACATCTTCAATCACGCGACTCCGTCACAAAGCGGGGCCAGCGTTGGCGCGCGCGGCAATACGGTCACCAATCCGTTTTTGACTGTGAACACAACAGCGGGTACCCAGTTCGGCCTGCTCAGCACCAAGACCGGCCACCGGACTTTCCAGGCAAGGATACGGCTTAGCTTCTAACGCCAATGTCACGGCGTGTCAGGGCGGTTCAATAACACCGCCCTGACGATGAATCTGATTTTTTTATTTCTCTCCCGCTTGCGCCGCCTCGCGACGAATCGCCATAAAATATCCGGGTTCGCCCTGTAAATCTCAGGCGGAAAGGATATTCAATTCCGCGGCTAATTTCGTTGCGTCGAAGCCGGGCGCAACCAGGCGGACATTTTCCGGAATCATTTCGCCGTTGGCCTGAAAATCGTCTGCGGGAGCAATCAGCGTACATCCAAATTTTGGATTGAGTATTTCCATGTGCCGCCGTATGCGGTCGAAAGCTTCTTCCTCGCCGCCCGGCGCGTTTATGTTTACAAATTCGATCAGCAGGTCCGGCGGGGTGCGCGTACCCTCAAAAATATCGGCGTAAACGGGAATTTTTGTTTCATTTTCAAGAAACGACAGCAGGACGGCGCGAGAATCCAGCGTAAACGACGTATCGCCCGTTCTTTTCTTTGGGGGTCGCAGCGGTTTGATATGAACCAGGTATTCGTCGATTTCCGCGGCCAGCGCCATCTTGACTGCAACAAGCGAATTAAACCGGCGCGAGCGGACGACGAATTCCGGAATGCGCATCGTCGGATGATGCCACTGCCTTCCAAAAGCAAGCGTTTCAAGCTCGCACAGGCAAGGTTTGAGGTCTTCGTCAAGACCGACAAAGAACGCTTCCTCCGGTTCAAGCAATTTAATAAGCTCAAGACCAGCCCATCGCTCATAGCCAAGACGGAAGAATTCCGCGACATAGACGGCAATGCTCTCGCCGGCCAGATTTTCAAATTCCGCCTCGTCTATTTTGCCCTGAATTAAACCGAACAGGCAGTTGTAGCACGCCCTGATCAACCCTTCCTCGGGATTGTGTAAAAACACATCCAGGTCAATCGGCATATCTATTTTTTCCACTCCAAGCAGTTCAGCCGCTTCTTTTTCGATCCGGACATAATGCTCGCTGAGCGCGCGCGCCTTGACGGGCAGGGCGTCCAGATGTTCCACGGCGACAGCCCTGCGGATATCATCAAAGATATTATAGAATTCGTCGCGCAGCGGCTGCGGAATGGAAATTTCATTTTTTGTCAGAACGATATCGGGATGGGCCGCGATATATTCCCGCAGCCGCGCGTATTCTTTTTTCCAGGCGGTCAATTCAGTCATTAAAGTCCCCGCTCCTTTCCGGTAAAAAACGTAAGTTTACATCAGTTCGAAATAATCCTGAAAATTGTTTCTTGAATAAACCGTTTGCGGCTTTATTATAAAAATGATGGTTAATACCAAAGGGTCAAGAATATGGAAATTTGCGTTGCCCGGCAGCCTGTTTTTACAAAAAACCTGAACATCTATGGCTATGAGCTTTTTTCCTATGGGCATCGCCGGGAAGATGAAATTCCGGGCATCGACCGGGATTTAATACGCGACAGCCATTCTTCCCGAACAATCATCCACAGCTTTCATGATCTTGGCATTGAGCGCGTAACGAATAATAAGCGGGGCTTTGTCAGTTTTACGGAAAAACTTCTGCTGGACATGATGGCGACGATTCTGCCGCCGCAGATTCTCGTTATAGAGCTGGCGAAAACTATTCCGACGACTCCCGAAGTTGTCGCGGCCTGCCGCCAATTGCGAAATAAAGGATATTTGATCGCGCTTGACGGTTTTCGTCCCGGAGAAGATGCTTTAGCGCCGCTGCTCGATGTGGCGGACATAATCGGCATTGAATTCGACCGTGAAAATCAGGAAAAATTCAGGAAATTCGCCCGGGAAACGCAAAAAAATTGTCCGCAGACACAGATTCTTGCCAAAAAACTGGAAAGCCCGTCAGAATTCGAACTGGCGAAAAAATGTGATTTTACGCTGTTTCAGGGAAGCTTTTTCTGCAAGCCGACCATCGTAAAAAACAAGGCGCTCCTTCCCGCGCCGCGGCGATATCAAACACTGCAATTGATTCGGCTTTCTCTTTCTCCCGACATCGACTTTCATGCGGCTTCCGACATTATCAAGCAGGATATAGCGCTTTCATACCGGCTTCTGCGCGTCATAAATTCCGCGTATTTTGGACTGCGCCACACTGTCAGCAATATCCGGCAGGCGCTTTCCATCCTGGGAGAGAGAGAATTTAAAAAATGGATTACGCTGATTTCCATGTCAGGGCTAAGTGAAAATAAACCGTCCGAGCTTATCATGATGTGTCTTATTCGCGCGCGTTTTCTGGAACTGCTCGCGCCAAATGCGGGAATAGCCGACCAGTCGGAAGACCTGTTCCTGATGGGGACGATGTCTCTTATGGACGCCGTAATGGATATGCCGATGATGGCTATCGTGACGCAGACGAACATTTCGACGCAGATCGCCACGCCGCTTCTTACGCGCGAAGGGAAGTTCGGGAATCTGCTTAACCTGATTACCTGCTACGAGCAGAGCGACTGGGATCAGGCGCAGAGTCTCGCCGCGCAGTACGCCATTTCAATGGAGCATATTTCCGATATCTATATACAGGCAATAGAGTGGGCGCAAAAAATATATGCGGGACCGGCGCGCGCCTGAACAGCGGCCGCTGCTTGCTGGCCACTGGCCACTGATCACTATATTGTGATTGACCTGAATATTGCGCTTGTAAATAATAAAGGTTGTGAATTTAACCGTCTGTGGTTAAAGTTGACGGGTGCTTTACGGCGTTAAGCTGCGCGCCTGCGCCGATCATCGCAAAATATAAAAAATGTAAAGTTTGAGGAGATGCAGTTATGGCCGATCTTGCGGGTGTAAACGGACAGAGAAAAGACTTCAAGATTGTTGGAAAACCGAATGTTCCAGGCACGTTGTCCTGGGCGCACGCAACGGGCGTCGCTAAATTCGGCGCGGATTATGTCGTTCCCGACATGCTTCACGCAAAATATCTGAGAAGCCCATACGCAAACGCCCGTATCAAGTCCATGGACGTTACAAAAGCGAAGGCTATCCCTGGAGTCGTTGACGTCATTACATGGGAAGACCCCGATCTCGGAGGCACGGGAGGAATAACCGATTACGCCGATTATGAAAGCATGGAGGTCGGCGCGATGGTTATCGCCGAGAACGAGGATCTTTGCGAAGAAGCGTTGCGCGCTCTGGTTATTGACTGGGAAGTGTTCCAGCATTCCGTTAACATAATGGAAGGCAGAAAGTCCGAAGCTCCGGTCGTCCGGTCGTTCTACACTCCTCCCGCGCCAAAAGCAAAAGGCGGCGGCATGACGGGAGGCGGCTTCGGCGGCGGCGCGCCAAAACCGGCGCCGGATGGAATGGGAGGCGAAACCGTCAATCCCCCAAAAAAAGGAAACGTTTCCTATTCTTTTGTCTCCAACAATTCCGGAGACGTCCAGGCCGGTTTTAAGGAAGCCGACCAGATTATCGAATACGACATCAACACCGCCGCGTTTTCCGGACATATTCCGAGCCCGCTGGGCACGGTCGCCGGGTGGTTCGACGATCCTCTTAACGGCGAAGGAAAAAACCTGCAAATTGAAGGCGTTCCATGGGGACACGGCTCGGTGTCGGTGGCCAGCGGCCCCCGCCCGCCCGCCAATAAGATTTTTCAGAACTGCCTGTTCACTGGCGGAAGGTACTGCGACTGGGGCATTCGCAAAACGCAGCAGATCACGCCGACGCTCGCCAGAAGGGTTGGACGGCCCGTCAGATGCGTACAGAGCCGCGCCGATCAATACGACTTCAATCTTAACGATCGTTACGTACACATGAAAATCGGTTATAAGAACAACGGCCTGATCACGGCCGTTGAAGATTATTCAATAGCCGACAACGGATCAACCGGAAGCTCCAATTTCGGAACCACGATGGATCAGAATTACGGCCCCTACTATACGATCAGATGCAAGAACATCAAACAGAACATGGAGACCGTTGACAGCAATCGCGGCAAAATGTACCTCAGCGGCCAGCACAACCCGATGGGCTGGGATACCCTGATGACAGGCATATATCTCATTGCGGAAAAACTCGGCAAGAATCCGATAGAGATCGCGACTCTGAACCTTCACGGGCCGGAATCACAGGACGATCCGAATCCGGTGCCAAGTTACGACGCCTGCGTCGCGGCTCTGAAAAAGGATCTGAATCTGGGCGACTGGCACGCCGCGGGCGCAAAAAAGCTGCCAGACGGCCGTATGCACGGAACGAGCTTCCTTTACAATCAGTGCCCGCGCCACTCATTCTCGGGATATAACCCGAAACTTGAATATAGAAACGGAAAGGTTTATCTGCCGACCTCCGGCTCGCATATCGGCCACTACGGCATTGAATGCAACATGATGGTTATCGCCGAGGAACTTGGGATTGACTACAATAACGTGCGCGCCATCTACAATAATCAGGAAGTTTACAAACCCTACGGCGGCGGCAGCGACGGATCGACGGCTTCTTCCTGGGCAGTAAAGGAATGCGCCAACAAGCTGAAAAAGATGATCCTGGAAACGGTGATCGAAGAAGCCAGTAATCCTTCCGCGGGCGGCGGAATTGGCATGGGCGGCTTCGGCGGAATGGGCGCAAAACCCGCGGCTAATCCGTTCAAGGGGTTGATGCCTGAAGCTCTCGACATAGTTGACGGCAGAGTGATTGTCAAGGCTGATCCATCGCAGGGGATGCCGCTTGCTCAGGCGTGCCGCGCCAATCTGATGGCGGCGGAATCCGGCATCAGGCCTCCGTTTTCGGTATGGACGGAGGGCGGCAGAGTGCTTGACGCTATGAATGTTGCCGCTTGCGAAGTCGCCGTCGATACGGAAACAGGAGAGGTGGAAGTACTACGGTTTGCCGTGGCCGCCGATCCCGGCAAGATTTTGCGCCGGACATCGCTTGAAGGCCAGATCCATCAGGTAATGGATTTCACCGTTGGCTGCCAGCTTACGGAGGAATTTATCTACGACAGGAATACCGGCGTAAAGCTTGGCGCGAATATGATTGAGTACAAAAAAGTCAGTATGCTTGACATGCCCCAGGTAGATATGGCGCTTCTGGAAACGCGTGTGAGCAACGCCTGCTATGGCGGAAGCGGCATCAGCCACTCGCTGGCAAACACGCATCTGGTGATTATGGCTATCCACAACGCTATCGGCAAATGGGTGGATTCTCCGGCCACTCCGGAAAAAGTTCTGAAAGCCTTGGGCAAGGCATAGGTAATTAATTACCCGCTCTATTCAGTTAGCGGCGTACCTGACTGAATAGAGCGGCGTGTCACAAAAGAACACTCATTAAAAGCAAAACCCCAAAGGGCGCAAAGATTTTTCGCAAAGTTCGCAATGTTTTTCTTTGCGCTCTTTGCGAATCCTTTGCGCCCTTTGCGGTTACTGTGACATTTCTATTGAAGCGTGAGTTATGAACAGGTTTTTTGCGGGTATCGATGTAGGGTCTACAACCATCAAAGCGGTCGTCTCAGACGCGGCGGACGATAAAATACTTTGGAAGGATTACCGGCGGCATGAAACACGGCAGCCGGAAACACTGCTTGATTTTCTAAGACGGATGGAAGCGGAAACGGGCATCGCTCCGGACAACTGCCGTGTGTTTATGACCGGCTCGGGCGGCCAGATGTTCACCGATCTTATCGGCGCGAAATTTGTACAGGAAGTGCTGGCCGCCTCGCTGGCCGTGGAGCGCCGTCATCAGGAGGCGTCCGCGATAGTGGAAATCGGCGGTCAGGACGCAAAGATCGTCGTTCTGCGCCGGGAAAACGGCGTCGTTAAAAAACTCCCTTCGATGAACGATAAATGCGCCGGCGGCACAGGCGCGGTCATCGACAAGATCAGCAAAAAACTCGGCATCCCGCTCGACGATATTTCCGGACTCCATTACGACGGAATTCGTCTGCACCAGGTGGCCGGCAAATGCGGAGTCTTCGCCGAGACCGACATCAACGGCCTGCAAAAACAGGGAGTTCCCGCAAGAGAACTGATGGCGTCCCTGTTTGAGGCTTTTGTCCTTCAGAACCTTCAGGTGCTGGCGCGCGGGCATACGCTCATGCCTCACGTCATTTTACTCGGGGGCCCGAACGCTTTCATTCCCGGAATGCGCGAAGCCTGGCGGCACAACACCGCCCTGATGTGGCGGGAGCGCGGCGTCGAAATTCCCCAAAACGCGCAAACGAAAGATCTGATTTACGCGCCGCCCGACGCGGAATACTACGGCGCTATAGGCGCGATTGAATACGGAAGGGAAGAAGGCCATGACGTCGGCGTCTACCTTGGTTTGGAAAAACTGCGTGAACTGTGCGAAGGGCATTCCTCCGGCCGCGGAAGCGGCGAAAAGGGCATTCCCGCGCTGGTCGGCTCGGAACGGGAAGTCGAAGAATTTTTGAAAGCTTACGCGCCGCCGAAATTTACGCCGCCGGTGTTTCGTCCCGGCGATGTCGCGCGCGGCTTTATCGGCATCGACGGCGGCAGCACCTCGACAAAAGCGGTGCTTCTTTCAAGAGAAGGCGAGGTGCTCGCCCGCGCCTATCAGCTTTCAAAAGGAAATCCGATTCAGGACACGATAGAAATTCTCGAAAAACTGCGCGGGCAGGTCGAGTCGCAGGGCGCGAGCATCGAAGTGCTGGGCGCGGCGACAACGGGCTATGCCAAAGATACGCTGCGCGACGTTATTCGCGCCGATGTCGCCCTGGTTGAAACCGTCGCGCACACCAAATCGGCGCTGCATTACTACGGCGTTCCGGACGCCATTGTCGATGTCGGCGGGCAGGACATCAAGCTGATGATTCTGAAAGACGGCCGAGTCAAGGATTTCAAGCTGAACACGCAGTGCTCGGCCGGCAACGGCTATTTCCTTCAGGCAATCGCCGAAGGTTTTGGTTACAGGGTCGAGCAGTTTGCCGAAACCGCTTTTACCGCGCGCCAGATGCCGGTTTTCCCTTATGGATGCGCGGTCTTTTTGCAGTCCGACATAGACAGCTTCCAGGGACAGGGATGGAAACCCAATGAAATCCTGGCGGGACTTGCCGCCGTGCTTCCGAAAAACGTCTGGCTGTATATCGCCAAGATCCCCAACCTGGCGGAACTCGGAACCCGCTTTATCCTGCAAGGCGGAACGCAGAACAATCTGGCCGCGGTCAAAGCCCAGGTCGATTTCATATGCGAGCGGTTCAAAGGAACCGGAAAGACGCCCGAAATCACCGTTCACAAACATGCCGGCGAAGCGGGCGCGATCGGCGCGGCGTTCGAGGCTATGACGCTCATAGACGCGGGGCGCGAAACGACATTCATCGGCCTTGACGCGGTAAGAAAGATTGAATTCAAAACCACGGTCGGGGAGGAGACGCGATGCCGTTTTTGCAAAAACAACTGCCTGCGCACTTTTATAGACATAGGCGTTGACGGAGCTTACCGGCGGCTTATTATAGCGGCATGTGAAAAAGGAAGCGTCGAGGACGCCGGCGCGATGAAAGACATTCAGGCGACTCTTTCCGCCGCGATGAAGGCCAATCCCAACCTTCTGGACTACGCGGACAGGGAAGTATGGAAAACTTCCGCTCCCGAAGAATCGCCGGACGGAAAGGCGCGCGCCGCGCTGCCGAAAAATCTCGCGGAAAAGCGCGAAAAATTTCGCGTCGGCATCCCGCGAGTGTTGGGGCTTTTTGCGTACGCGCCGCTTTTCAGCCGCTATTTTGAAAGCCTGGGTATACAGCCGGCCAACATCGTTTACTCCGACCACACCGGCGAAGAAATGTTCCGCGCGGGTTCAAAACGCGGGTCGATCGACCCCTGTTATCCGTCCAAACTGGCGCTGGCGCATGTTCACAACCTCCTTTTTGAAAAACACAAACGCCGGGCGCTCGACTGCATATTTTTCCCCATGATGGACGTGCTGCGCTCGCCGCTGATTATTCGCGCGCAAAACGCCTGTCCGACCACCGCGCTTACGCCGGAAGTCGTGCGCGCGGCGTTTGTCAAGGAAACGGATCTTTTCAAAGACAACGGCGTTCTTTATCTGAATCCGCTTCTGGATCTAGCAAAGCCGCAGCTTTTGGCGCGGCAGCTCTACGCGGAATTTGAAACTGTTCTTGGGCTTTCAAAAAAGGAAAATCTGCGCGCGGTCGAAGCGGGTTACGAAAATCTCGACAAATACGAGAACTCGCTGCAACGCAAAGCGCGTGAGACGCTCGACCGGCTGGAAAAAGAAAAACGCCTTGGGATCGTGCTTCTGGGACGCCCCTATCATCACGATCCCGGCATCCACCTCGGCATACCGGATGAACTGCAAAAGCGGGGTTATCCGGTTTTTTCGCAGAGCACGCTTCCGCTTGACGCGGAGATGCTGGAACGGCTCTTTGGCGACGAGGTGCGCGAAGGAATTATCGAAACGCCGATGGATATCGACGACGTCTGGAAACACACGTTTTCGGCCAACAGCGCCTACAAGATATGGGCTGCGAAATTCACGGCTAGACACCCCAATCTGATCGCCGTGGAATTGTCTAATTTCAAATGCGGGCATGACGCGCCGATATATTCCACGATTGAGCGCATAATTGAAACGTCAGGAACGCCGTATTTCGCGTTTAAGGATATAGACGAAAACCGTCCCGCCGGATCCATCCGGCTGCGCGTCGAAACCATAGATTATTTTCTGCAATTGTACCGGCGGAGATTATGGGAATCGCCTCACGGCGCTTAACGGGCAGTGTGCGGTAAAAATCCGCCGTGAACCATTTTTAAGTAACTTCAGGATTGAAGCTGCCGATATGGGCGCTGATTAATGAAGCTGGAGGAACGGATGATAATCAAAGAATTTAAAGAATTCGCGATGCGGGGAAACGTTATCGATATGGCCGTCGGTATCATCATCGGCGCGGCCTTCGGTAAAATCGTCACATCGCTCGTCTCGGATCTGTTGACGCCGCCCCTTGGAAAACTAATGGGCAATGTTGATTTCAGCAATCTTTTCATAAGCCTGTCCGCCGAACAGTATCCGACGTTGGAGGCGGCAAAGGTTGCTGGCGTCGCCACCATCAATTACGGTATATTCATCAATACCGTAATTGATTTCATCATAGTGGCATTCGCGATTTTTATGCTGGTCAGGCAGGTCAACCGGTTTAAAAAAGCGCCCGTTCCGGCGCCAAACGCTGAACCGGCGGAAAAGGAATGTCCGTTTTGCGCTTCAAAGATTCCAATCAAGGCGACGCGCTGCCCTCATTGCACATCGCAGCTTGGCTAGAGGGAACCTCTAAAAACCCCAAACTCTGCGTTACGCAGCCGATCCAAAATGCTTATTTACGTAAATGTAAACTCCGCTTTTGGCTCGGCCGCAAGCCTTGATTTTGGAGTTTTTAGAGGTTCCCTGTGGATATTTCACGCTGATTAAGATTTAAAGAGATCAAGGAAGGCCTGGCGATGCGGATCAACAGGCCTGCTGGATACGGCGGGCGCCGCGCCGCTTCCCTGCTTTTCGATAAGCGTTTTGGCTTCAAAAAAGGCGCAGAAATTGTTTTTGTTTTTGCTGGTAACGCGCGCTTCCACCGGTTTAACGCACTCATTTCTCGCCGACGGATCAAAATTACGGCAATTGCGGCAGGAGTGCAGGTCATTCCCGCAGTTTTTGCAGCGGTCAATTACCTGAATCTGACCTGCTACCTGTATTTCAGCCGCGCAGTTGTTGCACCGCGTTACCAAGTTAAATTTTGTTTCCACCCTGCCGCTTACCTTGAATTCGCTCTTTTCGGGACGGGAAGCCGGTTTATTATCCCTCTCTGAATCCATGTATCCGGACTGACTGTATTTTCTGGGCATTTTTCTCCTGGGGGTTGATGGAATATACGGGCTGGGCTAATGCCGAAATTATAAGTTTACCATATTCCGGTGATTATACGAAATATTCCAGTATCTCGTTGGAAAGCAGCATTCCTTTCACAGTCAGGCGCAGGCGCGACTCGTCCATGTCAATTAATCCCTGGGCGCGAAACTCATTCATGGCACTTTGGGCACTTTGGGCATTTTTGCGTTCAGACAGAAAGCCGGCGGCGGCGCTGCCGCGCAGATCAACGCCCTCTGTCAGGCGCAGGCCGAGGAAAAACGTTTCTTCAAGCGCCTGCTTTTCCGTCACCTCCGAACGCCGGACAACGGGGCTTATGCCTGATTCAATCCGGCGGCAGTAGTCTTCCATTTCGCTTGTATTGGCGTAACGGAAATGGCCGTCAAATGAATGGCTGCCAAGGCCGAAACCATAGACCGGCGTTCGCCGCCAGTATTTCAGATTGTGGCGCGACGCGCTTCCCGGGCGGGCGAAATTGCTGATTTCGTATTGTTCCAAGCCTCGCGAGCCCAGAAAATCTATCGTCTCCGCGTACATATCGGCGACCATGTCCTCTCCGGGAAGCGACGGTTTTCCTTCGGCCGCGCGCGCCAAAAGAGGCGGCCGCTCGTCAAACTCAAGAAATTCAACAAATTCATCAAATTTATGAAGTTCAAGCATGTAAACGGAAATATGCCGGATGGGAAAATTCACCGCCGCCCCAAGCGTC
Source organism: Acidobacteriota bacterium (assembly GCA_031254095.1). GTDB lineage: Bacteria > Acidobacteriota > UBA6911 > UBA6911 > UBA6911 > UBA6911. The sequence continues at coordinate 4,485 of JAIRVC010000393.1, read as the reverse complement.
GCGCGCCAGCTTTCGGCGGTCTGTTCCGGGAGGCCGAGCATCAGATCAAGGCTGATATTGTCAAAACCCGCGCCGGACAGCGCGGCCAGCGAATCCGCGATTTCGGCGGCGGAATGAATCCGGCCGACAGCCCGGAGTTCCGCGTCGGAAAAAGACTGCGCCCCGACAGAGACGCGGTTTATGCCGGCAGCCCGGTAAGCCGCCGCTTTTTCCGGTGAAACGGTTCCGGGATTTGTTTCCAGCGTTATTTCGCAGCCGGCGGCTACGGGAAAAATACGCCGGCATTCGTCGAGAATGCCGGCGATATGTTCCGCGGGAATCAGGCCAGGCGTGCCGCCGCCGAAATAAATCGAATCCACCGGCGGCATGGATTGAAGGCGCGCGGCAAAAAGCCGCAATTCCATCAGTACCGCGTTCGCGTAGCGTTCTTCCGTTTTTTCGTCGAAAGGGAAGCTGAGAAAATGGCAGTAGGCGCATTTACGCGCGCAAAATGGGATATGAAAATAACAGCCGGCGGTTATTTTTGGCGTCATTATAAATCAAAAATATTCGCCACCGGAACGAAGCTCGCGCCGGCGGCCTGCATTTCATCAATCGCCTCTTTTTCGGTTTTGGGCGCGATCGCCCGCACCGCGTCGCTGACTACCACAGTTTGTACGCCCAATTGCCGCAGTCCAAGAACCGCCTTTTTGACGCAATATTCCGTCGCCACGCCGAAAACAATGGCGCGCGGCGGCAAAGCGCGCGCGAGGCGCTCCATTGCCGGGTTGCTGAAAGCATCAAATGTATCTTTTTCGACGATGATCTGGCGGTTTTTGCGCAGACAGTCGGACAGATTTCTGTCAACGGGCTTGATGGGAAAAATCAGCGGATGCGCAAGCAGCGTGTCGTCCAGCTTTCGCCAGCCATCGGTTCCCCTGACGCAATGCGGCGGAAATTCCGAAAATTCGGGATCGCCTGCCGTGTGAGTATCCATTGTCGAAATGACGGATATTTCGTTTTTTACCGCGAAATCGAACAAACGCCTTAACCGGGGAATAATTCGTTCGGCTCCCGGCACATAAAGCGCACCGGTTTTAAGCATAAAATCTTTCTGCGTATCTATATCGAAAAAGAACAAATTCTTCATCGGCGCCTCTCTTTCATTATCCGGCGGGATTATATACAGAAAATAGTTTTGTCGTTAAGAGGGGTATGACAGTTAGATATATGTGTGACCGTTATTATGGAAGAACCTTTGAATTTGCTCGCCGCCGTTATTTCCCGCGGCGCCGAAAGTTCCGCTTCGATTGCCGCCGCGCGGCGTCTCCTGCGGCATTTCGGCTCCGTGCAGGGCTTGGCATGCGCGTCGAAAGAGGAAATACGCTCCGCCGGCAAAATATCAGAAAAACAGGCGTCGGCGTTGTATCTGTCGCTTGAACTGGGGCGCGAGGCTTGCAGCGCCCCGCTTCGCGCGGGAGAGCGGTTTTCCAGCAGCCGGGAGCTTTATCACAGATACAGGGCGCGGTTTTTTTCCGCCCGGCGGGAATATTTTTTCTCACTACAGTTGAATTCAAAAAACCAGTTAATCAGAGAGGTGCTGGTTTCGGTTGGAAGCCTGAATGTTTCCGTAGTCCATCCGCGGGAGGTTTTTTCATTCGCGGTCAGGGACGGCACGTCGGCGATTATTTTACTGCACAATCATCCATCCGGCGATCCCGCGCCGAGCCGTGAAGACCGCGAATGCACAAAACGTCTGGTTAATGCCGGAAAAATCCTTGGAATCCGCGTGCTTGATCACATCGTTATCGGCCACGATTACTACTACAGCTTTGCCGATGCCAGCCGGCTTGACGATTTGTGAGGGCTTCCCTGTCTTTAGAGGTTCACTATTGCCGCGCCCAGGGGTTGAAGACCGTGAGTCCGGCGGATTCAAACGCCGCGGTGTCGCGGGAAGCGATAAGATATCCACGCGCCGCCGCAATGGCCGCAATGTATCCGTCCGGCGCGGGGAATCCCCGCCCCTTTCGCCGCGCCGCCACGGCCAGCGAAGCATAATGCCGCGCCGCAATCGCGTCAAAAGGAAGCGTCCGTTCAGCGAACAGGTCTATCAGGCCGTCAATGGCGGCGGTCAGCCGGTTCTTTCGCTTTCCAGCCGGCAAAGCCGCGACGCCGAACAGCAGTTCGGCCAATGTTACGCTGGTCAGGTAGAGAGTTTCCGAAACCTGCCCGTCCAGCCAGTTTAAAACATTCACGTCCGGTTCCGGCTTCATCGTTTCGGAAACGACATTGGTATCAAGAATAATCATTCAAACCTCAACGGTTCGGCGGGTTTGTTATCGCGCGTTTCCTTTATCGCCTTTTCAAGCGCAAAGACGTCTTCTTTCGTCAATCCGTTTCCGCGAGTGATGGCCGCCATCGCCGTACCCATGCGGATACGCTGTTCCGGAATAACCGCGCTCGCCAGAATTTCGCGCACCTCGGATTCCGTACTGCGTCTGTTTCCTGCCGCCCGCAGGCGTAAGGCGCGATGCACTTCATCCGGCAGGTTGCGCACCGTAAGCACCGCCATGATTTCACCTCCGTATTATTGCTTTCACTGACAGCAAGTTTAGCATTATGACGTCACTCAGGCGAAATATAAAATCCGCAGTCCAAAATTATAAAAATCAGATTTGTTTGCCTGTGACTTCATTTTGAAGTTACCGTAAAGATGGCTCGCAGCGGGTTTTTCTGATCACCGACCACTAACCGCCGTCCGGCATGGCAGGATTTTTTGCAGCGCAAGAGCCAATAGCGCCATTACCACGCAGCCGATCACGTTGTACCAGAGGAATGGAATTTCCGTAAAAAAGAAACAGGCGAGAACCAGCGCTTCCGTGGCGAGCGCGGCGATGAAGACCGGCGTTCCCGTAACCTTTTTCAGGAAAAAGGCGATCAGGAAAAGCCCTAAAATCACGCCGTAAAAAAGCGATCCAAGTATATTGACCGCCTCAACCAGCGATCCCTTCGCATCGACGAAAAGCGCGAAACCGATGGCGACCATTCCCCAGAAAACGGTGGCGGCGCGCGAAATAAACAGAAAATGCCTGTCGCCGCCTTCCGATCGTATCAGGCGCTTATATATGTCTATCGTCGTTGTGGAGGCCAGAGCGTTCAGTTCCGCCGATGTTGAAGACATGGATGCCGCCAGAATCGCGGCGAGAACCAGCCCGATCAAACCCGCCGGCATTACTCCGAGAACAAAGTTCAGAAAAATATAATTCGTATCGTTCGTATCGGCATTCGGACCGGAGGCGCGCACAAGCCCGGCGGCTTCTTCGCGCAGACGCAGCTCTTCGGATCGCAACTGCCGCATTGACTCGACCGCGACGCCGCCGTGAGAAAGCGCCTCGCGAATCATTGTCTGCTTTTCGGCGTGAACGCGGGCGAAATCGCTCTCCAGACGGCCATATTCCTCGGCCTGCGCACCGGCGCGAACTTTCGCTTCTTCGACGGGATTAAAAAACAGGGGCGGCAAAGCAAACTGGTAATAGGCAAAAACCAGCGTGCCCAGAAGGAGAATCGCGAACTGCATGGGAATTTTGGCAATGCCGTTGGCCAGGAGCCCGACGCGGCTTTCCCTGACCGACCGCCCCGTCAGATACCGCGCTACCTGCGACTGGTCGGTTCCGAAATATGAGAGCGCCAGAAACGTTCCTCCGATCAGGCCGCTCCAGAACGTGTAGCGGTCGCGCCAGTCAAAATTGAAAGTGAGGATATTCATTTTTCCCATTTGACCGGCAACCCGCACGGCGTCAAAACCCGATATGTCGGAGGGCAGAGCGCGTAAAACCAGGATAAACGCAAAACCCATCCCCAGCGCGATGATCGCCACCTGAAGGAGATGCGTTTTACCGACGGCTTCCGACCCGCCCACGGCGGTGTAAAGCACAACAATAGAACCAATGACAATAATCGTCAGGCCAAGATCCCATTTAAGCAGAATCGAGAGAATCAGCGAGGGCGCGAGAATGGTAAAACCGGCCGCCAGTCCGCGCTGAATAAGAAACAGTATCGCTCCCAGCAGGCGGTTTTTGAGGTCGAAGCGTTGTTCGAGAAATTCATACGCGGTAAAAACTTTCAGCCGGTGAAAAAGCGGAACCGCTGTCTGACAGAGGATAATCATGGCGATCGGCAGGCCGAGATAGAACTGCACAAAGCGCATTCCATCGACGTAAGCCTGTCCCGGCGTCGAAAGGAATGTGATGGCGCTGGCCTGCGTCGCCATAACCGAAAGCATCACGGCAAACCACGGCTTTGACCGGCCCGCAAGCAGGTACTGCGAGGTGTCGCGGCCGGTTTTCCAGACGCCGTAAATAACGACGAAGGCCCCGAACCCGCACATTACCAGCCAGTCAAGAATGCTCATTCGTTTTTATTCAGCGCTTTCCTGTGGAAACGCTAATTAATTGTCTGCGCGGGATGAAGTGCGAGGCGCACGGAGCGCAGGAACCGAGGCATATA